>JAHRVJ010000125.1 GCA_019090765.1 Ilumatobacteraceae bacterium | reverse complement strand
TGGAGCCGGGTGCGAGGATCGAACTCGCCACCTCATGATTACAAATCAAGTGCTCTACCAACTGAGCTAACCCGGCGACGGTCGGCAACGTTATCGCCGGACAGCGCCACTGAACTCGCTAACCGAGATCGACCCAGTCAACGAGAGTGAACGTCGACACAATTCGATAGTCGAGGTCGGTCGGAAGACCATTGGTCTTCGAGCACGCCACCAACGAAAACGTCTCCCCGCCGACTTGGCGGGTGGCCGCCAAGATCTGTGACGCGTACTTGCTGGTGATGTACTCCGTAGCCATCCTGTAGGTGTACCGCCGACGGTCGGCGGTATCGACGTACAGCAGATCGCCCACCTGGAGATAATGCTGATAGCGGTAGGGGCCGCCAGCATCGGTGCGATGACCGAAGGCGGCCGTGTGTGCCCCCTGGCCAACCAAGCCTGTACCAGTCCAGTACCAGCTATTGCCGGTGTTGACGATGGAACCAGAATGGCCTTCGTAAACACCGTTAATCAGACCCATCCGCGGCACGTTCAGCGACCACGGCAGAGGTCCACCTGGGGGTGGCGGGTCAACCGGCACGCCGGTCGTCAAGGCGGCCGGAGCCCCAGTGAACCAACCCGTGAGGTCACAAATCATGTGGGCGGTGTTATAGGAATAGCAGGCAACACCCTCGCTACTGATCCGCGAAATTGCATGGTTGGCAACTGTCTGCAGCTCGGTGGTCACGTTTAGGTTGGAAACTTCACGGCGTGGAGTCCGCGTTGCGTGCAGAGTGAAGAATCCCCACCCACCGGTCTGCGTAGCGGTGACGTTGAGAGCCACTGCCTGCGCCCGCGTATTGATCGGGCTAGGCATCGGAATCGAGCGGGTCCACCCCGGCCAGAGCCGCTTCTTGTCGAGGCGCGTATCAAGTAAACGAACCGGCGTAACCGGCACGAAGAGACCTTCCGACGACTTGGCCGCGCTCGACCCAGTGATGTAGCCAGCTACGTCGAGCAAGATGTGTGCCCCGCCATAGTTGAAGATCTTGATCCCCGTCACCAGGCCCGTGGAACCACTAGTAGAACCGAGCTTCGTAATGATCCCGGCGGCGCGGGTCTGCCCCGCTGAGTAATTCAGGTTCGAAGTGTCGGTGAGGTCTGTACCCAACGGGAACGCCGTGAGGTAGCCGCCAGATACGGCATCGACAGCTGTCAGGTTGCCAACGACTGCCACCGCGTCGATAGGAACCAGACCATTGAGGTTCGCGGTGACGATTTCACCCGAGACGGGCTTGGGGCCTCCGCGCGTATCAAGCGGGCGTACAACCGAATTGAGCGCCACAAACCTGCCGCCACTAACCGGGCCAGACGCTGGCCGGTAAACGCCAGCCACATCGACAATCAGGTCGCAAGGACTCTCCGAAACCACGTCGACCGCACCACCGCCAAGTTTTACCGTGACGAGATTGGCTACCGCAGAGTCGCCCGCGTCGATGTTCACATTTGAAGTGCCGGGGAAGGCCGTGTTGGCCGGGTAGGCACCGATCCAGTTGCTGCCATCTCGGCGCACACCAGTAACGGTGAGGACGACGGCTACTGCGTCAGCAGGGATGCTGCCATTGCCAGCAACTTTTACTCTTATTGATCGATCGCTGAGGCGGGTATATCCGTAGCCACCGGGAAGGCCGGGACGCGGGCGCGTATCGCACAACCGCGTGGGGTCGAGCGGTTGGAAGAAACTCGCCCCCGGTTCGATGGCCGCCGCGCTTGAGCTGAGCACAGCGGCGCCAACCAATGCGCCCGCGGTGCCAGCAATAAATGCCCTGCGACCCACAGACCCCGGCGCGGCTGGAGCCAATTCGTCGCCCAGTTGATCAGCTCGATCGGCGCCGGCCGAGAAAGAAGAATCGGGCGAACTCACCTAGCGCAGGCTATTTGACTCCACGACGCAATCGTGCGATTTCGTAAGTTGCGAGGGCCGCAGCGGCCGAAACATTTAGTGAACTGACCCCGCCAAGCATCGGGATACTCACTATCGAATCACAGCGTTCACGAACCAACTTGGAGAGGCCGGCACCTTCAGCACCGAGCACAAGGCAAATCGGTTCGTCGGCCAAATCGTCAAGGTTGTACAGGTCGCGGTCGGCGCCATCGTCAAGCCCAACAATCCAGATGCCGTGTTCCTTCAATTGTTTCAGCGTGCTGGGAAGCCCCGGAATCAATGCCATTGACACGTGTTCGACGGCTCCAGCCGAAGCCTTAGCGACAGTTGGCGTGACGTGTACCGAACGGTGTCGAGGAAGTAATACTCCGCTTACTCCAGCGCCATCGCAACTCCGGATGATTGCCCCAAGATTTCCGGGGTCGGTCACACCGTCCACGGCAACCAAGAATGGAGCGGAGCGACCGTCACCTCTGATCAGCGACCCGAGGTCGGCCTCGGCGAGCTCTTCGGCGTAGGCAAGCACACCCTGCGGCGCCTCACTGCGCGCTTCGCGTTCAAGCTTTGCCCGAGCCACGTACAGCACCGGAGTTCTGCGCGCGGCGGCAATCTCGACGATGTCGCCAACACCATCATCACCTTCGAGTTCGGCCGCGATCCAAATCTCCTGTACTTTGCGGCGCTCGGCGATCAGTAACTCGCGGACGGCCTGGCGGCCCTCTACTTGGCGGCCGCCAAGTCCCTTCGCTGCGCCGGCACTACCTGGACGGCCAGCCCTGGGGCCTCCCCCAGTTCGTTTACCACCGGAGCGGCCGCCACCCGAGCGTTGTTGCCCTCCGGCTCCGCCCGACCGCGACGAACGCCCGCGACGGTCAGGCCGGCCCTGGGATGAACCCCGGTCCGACGACCCTCGGCCAGATGAACCACGACCAGACGACCCTCGACCAGACGACCCTCGACCAGATGAACTACGACCCGATGAACCATTACTCATGACTGGACCTCCTCATGACCGCACCTGCTGGTAGCTGCACGTCCTCATGACAACACCTCACTGCTGATCCTCAATGGCACGACTGATCAAGGCCGTCGCGAAGCAGACGACACCTTCACTGCGCCCGATCGCACCCAACTGCTCGGCACGGTTGCCCTTCACCGTTACCGGCCCCACCGCAGCCGAACTCAAGTTGCGTTGCATCTCATCGCGCCGGGGCGCCAGCTTGGGGACCTCACAAATCACCGCGCAGTCGATGTTCGACACACGCCAACCGTCTTCGGCGATCATCACCGCCACCTGCCGCAACAGCTCCATCGAGTCGGCTCCGCTCCATCGGGGATCAGTGTCTGGAAAATGCTGCCCGATATCGCCGAGCCCAGCCGCCCCAAGTAACGCATCAGCGCAGGCATGAGCAATGACGTCGGCATCGCTGTGACCCACTAACCCGCGTTCCCCGTCGAATTCACAACCGGCAAGAAGCAGGACCCGATCGGGATCGTCGCTGAAACGGTGAACGTCAAACCCCTGCCCAACCCGCATCTCTGGAAATACTGTTGTCACTGTGATCGTCCCTCAGCAGAGTTGACAATTTGGCGCGCCCATTCAAGATCGGCAGGTTCAGTAATCTTTCGGTTCTGGGGGTCGCCCTCCACGACCACGACGGTCCCTCCCGATTCCTCCACCAAAGCAGCATCATCGGTCGAGCTACCGCCACCTTGATGCGCCTCGCGCAATACGGCAGCGCGGAACGCCTGCGGTGTTTGAACGGCCACCAGACCGGCTCGATCGGGGGTCGATACCACCACCCCATTAGCGACCGTCTTGATGGTGTCGGTTACGGGAACCCCAGGCACAGCCGCGTCCGCACCGTTGGCCACGGCGTCAATCACCAAGGCGTACTGCTCGACGCCGGCAAGTGGGCGGGCCGCGTCGTGCACACAAATGATGGACGCCGCGCTGGGTACTGCGGCGAGGCCGGCACGCACCGAATCGCTGCGTGTGTCGCCGCCGGCGACGCCTCCTTCGCGGTCGACGTCGGCCGCTGGAAGCACCACTACAACGCCATCTGAGACGCTCTCGGCGACGGCCTTCGAACGGTCGATCACGCGCTGTTCCCCCAGCAGTTGGTACTGCTTGGGGCTACCAAATCGCTGGCCACTGCCCCCACCAACCACGATGGTCCACACTTCTTCGACACCTGCCACAGTGGCTGAGGGTAGTACCGTGACCGATGTCATGGCTCATGAAGACACCCTCGCACGAACCGATTTCTTTGCCGACGCCGAGCCCGAAGTATTGCGCTCGATCGCGATATCGGGCCGTGAAAGCCATCTCATTCGCGGCGACATACTGTTTAACGAGGGCGACGCTCCCGAGGCGCTGTACCTGGTACTCAGCGGCAGGATCGCGATCGCGTTGGCCAACCCCATCGATCGTCGCGAGAGCGTCATCGCGCTGATGGAAGCCTGTGACCTATTTGGTGAAATGGGCATGCTCGACCAAGGTCCCCGCTCGGCCATGGCTCGCGCTCTCGAGCCGACGACGGTGCTGTCGATCCCGTACGAGCGGGTTCTCCAAATGTTTGACCAGAACCCCAAACTGTTGTGGAACGT
>JAHRVJ010000124.1 GCA_019090765.1 Ilumatobacteraceae bacterium | reverse complement strand
TTGGTGCTTGAGCAAGGAACGCCGGGTGAGGTGTACAACATTGGTGCCGGAAACGAGCTAACCAATCTTGAGCTCACTGATCGGTTGTTGCAGTTGACCGGCCGTGACGATTCATTCATCGAGCCGGTCGAAGATCGGTTGGGTCACGACCGGCGTTACTCGGTGAACGTCGACAAGATGAAGGCGCTCGGATGGTCGCTGGATCGTTCGTTTGACGACTCTCTCGAATCCACAGTGGAGTGGTACCGCGACAATCGAGCCTGGTGGGAGCCGCTGAAGGCAAAGGCGGGGTTGTGACTGGCTCAGCCGGCGACGGGCTGGCCCTCGCACGATGAAGGTGCTTGTCACGGGAGCGGCGGGCCAGTTGGGGTTCGACGTAGTGGGTTACTGCGAATCGGCTGGCGACGAAGTCGTGGGATTTGATCGATCGGCGCTCGACATCACCAACCGCGACGCTGTCTTCGCAGCGGTTTCGTCCTTCCGGCCCGACGCGGTCATTAATGCGGCGGCCTACACAGCGGTAGATGCTTGCGAGACCAACAAGGCGCTGGCGTACGCTGTGAATGCAACTGCTGTTGGCTACCTGGCCGAGGCGAGCGGCGAAATAGGCGCTCACCTCGTGCACGTCAGCACGGACTACGTCTTCGACGGCACGCTGGACCGGCCCTACCGAGAAGATGACGCGACGAACCCGACTTCGGTCTACGGACAATCGAAGCTGGCAGGGGAGCAGGCCGCTGGCTCGGGCGCGGCGATCGCTCGTACTTCCTGGGTATGCGGCGTGCACGGCAACAATATGGTCAAGCTGGTGCTACGCCTAGTGAAGGGCCAGTCGGACCTCGCCTTTGTCGATGACCAGCGTGGATGCCCGACCTTTACCGCAGATCTGGCCCCGGCGCTCCGCCGCCTGGCGACGGACCGGCGTGCCGGTGTTCACCACCTGACCAATCAGGGCGCAGTGTCGTGGTACGAGTTTGTCGGGGAGATCCTCGCCGCGTCCGGGCACGATCCGGCCCGCGTGCGCCCCATCGCCACTGCTGATCTCGACCCGCCTCGGCCAGCTCCGCGCCCAGCCAACAGTGTGCTCGACAACGCGGTGTGGCGAGATGCCGGGCTACCGATAATGCGTGATCATCGTGAGCCGCTGGTCGAACTCGTCGATCAACTGACCCGCTGATGGGCTTCACCCGCGGCGAGCTGGAGTCGTATGCGGGCGACACAGTTGCCGACCTGGTGGGTCCAGACTTGCGGCTATTGTTCGTGGGGATCAATCCGAGCCTCTGGACCGCCGCAACGCAGACGCACTTCGCCTACCCCGGTAATCGTTTCTACCCGGCACTACAGGTGGCGGGAATCATCGAGCGGCCGATCCAGCGCGGCGTTGAAATGAGCGACGTCGACCGCGAGTACTTCCTTGGGCGCGGTTTGGGCATCACCAACGTTGCGCAGCGGGCAACGGCCAAAGCCGCTGAATTGTCAGCCCAGGAGCTGAGCGATGGCGGCGCAGTCTTGAGAGAGTTTGTGCGGTCGAGCAAGCCTGTCGTTGTCGCGATCGCCGGAATTACCGCCTACCGAACTGCATTCGGTATACCCAAGGCAAGTATGGGTGAGCAGCCGGAGGGTTTTGAGGGGGCAAGGCTATGGATCTTGCCCAATCCGAGCGGCCTGAACGCCCACGAGACAACTGAGTCTCTCGGGGCTGCCTACCGCGCACCGGCGATCGCCGCGGGTGTTGTTGGCGTCTGAATGCGCTGACCCTCAGCAACGCCCACCAGACTTAGGCCGGTGGGCGTTCGGCCTCGTCGCGATTGGCGAGGTACCAGTCGATGGTGTTGCGCAGCCCGTCTTCGAAGTTGATTGCCGGCTTCCAACCCAGTTGATCCCCAGCCCGCGTGCCGTCAACAGCTCGGCGTGGCTGGCCGTCGGGCTTGGTGGCGTCCCAGCGAAGCTCGCCTTCGAAACCAACGAGGCGAGCGATGGTCTCGATCGTTTCCCGGATTGTCACCTCGCGGTCGGCGCCAAGATTGATGGGGTCAGCTCCGACGTGGACCTCAGCCGCGCGAACAATGGCATCGGCCGCGTCGTCGACGTACAAGTACTCACGGCTGGCGCGGCCAGTGCCCCATACTTCAACGTGATCGCTGCCCGACTCGCGGGCCTCCACGCACTTCTTGATTAGCGCCGGGATGACGTGCGAGACGGACGGGTGAAACTTGTCGCCGGGCCCATACAAGTTGGTTGGAATGAGGTAGCTGAATCGCTGGCCGTATTGCTGTTCGTTCACCTGCGCATGGACGAGCAAGGCCTTCTTGGCGATGCCGTAGGGGGCGTTGGTCTCCTCTGGGTATCCGTCCCAGAGGTTGTCTTCGGAAAACGGGACCGGCGTGATCTTCGGGTAGGAGCAGACGGTGCCCAACAGAATTGTTTTTTCGACCGACGGCGCGAAGCGGGCCGCTTCAATCAAGTGGGTGCCCATCAGGAGATTGGACAGATACAGCGGCGCCGGCTGGGCGAGGTTGTAGCCGATGCCACCGACGTTGGCGGCGAGGTGGATGACCTCGGTTGGTTCGTGCGCCGCGAGTAGGGCTTCGGCGCTGCCGGGCTGAGTCAGATCGAACTCGACGCTCCGTGGCGCGGCAACCACTGCGCCTGCGTCGCTCAGAAGCCGCACCACTCTGCGGCCGAGGAACCCGGCTCCACCGGTGACGACAACGCTTCGCCCAGACCAGAATGAACCCGTTTGCGGCTGCGATTTCGACTCCGGCTCCGACATCGACATGGAGTCAGGCTATTGCCCCTGAACACCCGCCGCTGTCGATACCACGCGGGAGTGTGTTCACCCGCCACAATGGGATCGGTGGAACCGGCCCAGCACGAGCAACACGATCCGACAGCTTGGTCGAATGCGCCGCTTCAGGTGGCCTACACCGTTGAACAATGCTGGCATCCAACACCCGGCGGTACGGCGATCGCGGCATTGCGGATTGCCCGTGAGCTTCAGGACCGACCCAACGACGTGGAACTCCTGCTGGTGGCTGGAAAGCACGTCGCGCCGCCGCTGCCAGAGTTTCGTCCCAGAGGATCTGTGGCGATGCTGCCATTGGCCAGGCCGTGGCTCTACGAGGCGTGGGTGAGGTTGAACTGGCCGAAGGTCGAGTCGGTGACGGGCCCGGTTGAGGTGGCCCACGCGACCGGACTAATTCCGTGCGCGACCAGCGTCCCCTTAGTCGTCACGATTCACGACGTGGCATTTCTTCATCAACCAGATCAGTTTTCGCGCCAGGGGGCCAGGATCATGACGAAGTCGCTCGACGCGATTCGTCGGCGCGCTGATCGGGTGATCTGCTCAAGCCAGGCGACGATCAATGATTGCCTAGCTGTGGGCTTTGACGCCTCGGTACTGCAGCACGTACCGCTCGGGGTGGATGTGATTGATGTGTCCGACGACGACATCGAACGGGTCAGGCGCCGCTACCGGCTGCCCGAGGAGTTCGTCTTGTTCGTCGGTACCCGCGAACCGCGGAAGAACCTGTCACGCCTAGCCGCCGCCGTTAGCACCCGCGAGACTCGGCACCCGCTTGTTGTGGTTGGTGCCGACGGTTGGGGCGAACTCGGCGTGATTGATCACGGTGACACGGTTTTTCTCGGGTTCGTTCCCGATGCCGACCTCGCGCCGCTGTATGCGGCAGCGGCTGTGTTTGCGTACCCCAGCGAACGTGAAGGATTCGGGCTTCCCGTGGCCGAGGCAATGGCGCAGGGAGCAGCAGTGGTCACCAGTCGGGGCACCTCAACCGAGGAAGTTGCTGGGGGAGCTGCGGTCCTCGTTGACCCCTTCGATGTCGATGACATTGCACGTGGCATCGATGAGGCGTTCGACCGTCGAGCCGAACTCGGCCAGCTGGGACGAGCGCGCGCCACCCAACTCTCGTGGACCGCGGCTGCCGCCAGCACACTTGAGATCTACCGGGAGTTGGCGTCGTGAGCGACGACCCCACCATCGGAGTGAACCTGCTCTGGTGTCTGCCTGGCGAAGTTGGTGGTTCCGAGCAGTACTTGGTTCGCCAGCTACTTGGGCTTGCCGCACAGGCTGATAATTACGAGCCGACGCTCTACTGCCTAGACGCGTTCGCCGCGGCGCACCCTGAGTTGGGTGACGAGTACCCGATGGTGACGATAAAAGCCACGGGCGCCAGACGATCGAGCCGGGTCTTCTATGAGCACACCTGGTTGGCACGTCAGACAAGGGGAGCCGATCTGGTACATCACGGAGGCGGTACCATGCCGATGGTTGGTGCGCGGCCGGCCGTGCTGACCATTCACGACCTTCAATACCTCACCTACCCCGACTATCTCAGCCCGACCAAACGGCGCTACTTGGAGTTCGCGATCCCGCGGTCTGTGCGCCGCGCGACGATCATCGCGGTGCCGACTGAGTATGTTCGCAGCACGGTGATCGAGGCTTTCGATGTCGAACCAGCCAGCGTGGTCGTGGTGCCTCATGGCGTCGAACCCACAATTGGGGCTGATGCACCCACTGCTGCTGACCTGCGCCGCGACTATCGCCTCGGCGATGGTGACGTGCTTGTTTTCCCGGCCATTACTCACCCTCACAAAGGTCATCGATTTCTACTGGAAGTGATGGCGATGCATTGGGGTAACCCAGACCTCCGGCTGGTACTGCTGGGCTCTGCTGGCTCTGTCGACGCCGAGGTCAGCGACCTGATCCAGAGCCTCGGCTTGGCCGACCGGGTAATCCGGCCCGGCAGAGTCAGCGATGCCGACCGTGACGGATTGATCGCGTTGGCTTCGGCACTGGTGTTTCCGAGCGAGTACGAGGGCTTCGGGGCTCCGGCCGTGGAGGCGATGGCGCTGGGGACGCCAGTGATCTGCTCCGATCAACCGGCGCTGGCCGAAGTTGTTGACACGGCGGGTCTTGTCTTGCCACTCGATTCCGACGTTTGGGCGGGGGCGCTAGATCAAGTTGGCGCCAAGCGTAACGAGCTTGTATCGGCGGGTCATGTTCGCGCGCATGACTTCACGGCCGCCCGATCGGGTCAAGCGCTAGCGAATGCCTATCGCATCGCTATGGAGGGGAAATGACCGACTCGCGACCGGTGATTGTGTTGTGCCCGCACTTCGAACCTGACACTGCGCCAACTGGCACTGTGATGACCCGTATTGTCGCTGAGCTGGTGGAACTCGGCCACCGGGTACATGTTGTGACCTCGCTCCCGTGGTATCGCGAGCATGCTCTCGAACCGGGTTGGAGTGGCCGATTGGTCCGAACTGAAACCAAAGAATGGGGCAGCATCACGCGCGTCTACCCCTTTCCAGGTTCTGACAAGTCGAACCTGCTGCGCCGGGCGATCGGCTTTGGGGCGTACTCGGTGCTGGCAGGGATGGCGGGGTTGAGAGCAGGCGGTTGGTTACGGCGTAGCGCAGCGGTGATCGCGATGTCGCCGCCGCTCACCCTCGGGCTGACCGGGTGGATTGTCAGTCGTTTGCGACGGGCGCCGCTGATCTTCAACATCCAAGACGTCTTCCCTGATGCCGCGGTAGAGACCGGCGCGATCAGCAACAAGTGGATCATCAAGGCTGCGACCTGGCTCGAACGGATCAGCTATCAGGTTGCCGATGTCGTCACGGTGCTTTCTGATGATTTGCGCGACAATGTCGTTGCGAAATTGCCAGCGCAGGGGTCGGATGCCGGAGCTCAACCCAAGGTGCGGGTGATCCCCAACTTCGTCGATACCGATTCGATCCAACCAGCCAATCGGTTGACTCCGTACCGGGAAGAACTGCGCCTTGGCGACGGTCCCATTGTGCTGTATGCAGGCAATGTTGGTTTCTCCCAATCGCTCGAGATGGTGGTCGCTGCCGCGCGCAAGTTGCCCTCGGCGACCTTCCTCATTAATGGCGACGGTGCCGCACGCGAATCGCTGGAGCAGCTCGCAGTCGGAGTCGAAAACGTCCACTTCGCGGGGTACCTCGAACCGGCCCGGCTCCCGGAACTACTGGCGACCGGGGACATTCATGTCGTACCGTTAAAAAAGGGCCTCGGCCGGGTGAGCGTTCCGTCAAAGACCTATTCGATCATGGCCGCGGCCCGCCCCGTCGTGGCCGCGATCGATGCGGGAACGGCTGTGCCGCAAATTCTCGCGGCCTCTGATGGCGGGATTGCCGTGGCGCCCGACGAGCAGAATGGCTTCGTAGCAGCATTAAGTGAACTGTTGCAAGCACCTGATAGAGCTGCATCAATGGGGAAACGAGGACGTGAGTGGGTGGTTCGCGAGGCCTCGCCCGCAGCGGTTGGAGGCGCATATCACGAGCTCATCGCGAACCTGGAATCCTGAGCCGACCCCCGAACGTGTCGGGGGGCCGCTAACCTCTCGTCTTCGTGGCAAGCTCCTCCTCCTCTACCAAGAAAGCCGCCAGGCTCGCCCAGAAGGGCAAGGGCCAAAAGGTCCGATTCCAAGGCGGCACATTGTTCCCGATGATCGTGGCAATTGTCATCGTGCTCGGTCTAGCGCTGGTGTTCTACGCCCGTGAAAGCAGGCCTGCTGCGGACGCCTCGGCCCCGCAGTTGGAGGACCACTGGCATCACGCCTACGGGTTTTACCTCTGTGACACTTGGTTCCAGCTCCAGGGCAACGCTGAGGAGCGGGATTCCAGTGGATTCACCAACAAGGAGTTCGAACGCACTGGTGTCCACAGTCACGAAGACGGACTGATCCATTGGCATGCGTATTCCACCGCAGCGGTCGGTCGGCGTGCAATCCTCGGGGTCTTCCTCGACGTGTACGGCGTCGACCTCACGAATAACAAACTCGTGTTTCCTAGCGAGCAGCGTGCCTTTCTGCCCTATGAGAATGAGACCGGCGTTTTCGAAGGCGGCGAGACAACTTGTGTGATCGACGGCAAGGAAGAGAAGGGCGAGATCAAGGTCGTCGTCTGGGAGAACTACACCGATACCGACAGCGGCACCACCTACATTGCTGACTACAACAACATTCGCCTCGACAGCGATGCCAAGGTTGTTGCGATTGCTTTCGTCCCCGATGACACCGACGTGAGCATGCCGCCGTGGGCCCCCGACCTGCCCGAGTTGGGACAGATCGACAGCAACCAGCTGACGCCCGCGGATCTTCCGGGAGCTACGACGGTGCCCGACGACGACAGCCATGGCGGCTGATGCGGGCCGTTGTCCTCGTTGGCGGATTCGGCACGCGGTTACGGCCGCTGACATACAGCACACCAAAGCCAATGTTGCCCGTGGGGCATCGGCCAATGATTGCGAGGCTTGTTGATCGCCTCGGTCGTGGAGGGGTCACCGAGGTGGTGCTCGCGCTGGGCTTCAAGCCCGAGCCATTTGTCGAAGCATTCCCCGATGGACGCTGCGGCGACGTTGCCCTGACATACGCGGTTGAGCCCGAGCCACTTGACACTGGCGGGGCAATTCGATTTGCCGCAGAATTTGCTGGCATCGATGAGACCTTTGTTGTCGCCAATGGCGACGTGATGACAGACCTTGATGTCGCAGGGTTGGTTAGTGCTCACCGCGATTTTGGGGCTGAGGCCACGATCCACCTCATCGCGGTCGATGACCCCTCAAGCTTTGGGGTTGTCGACATGGCCGACGACGGAGCGGTGCAGGCTTTTGTAGAAAAGCCTGCACCCGGCACCGAGCCCAGCAACTTGATCAATGCCGGAACGTACGTCTTCGAGCCAAGCGTTCTCGACCGGATTCCCGCGGGTCGGCCGACATCTATCGAGCGCGACACCTTCCCGGGCATCGCCACCGACGGAGGGATGTTCGGAGTCGCTACTGATGACTACTGGATCGATGCGGGTCGCCCCGAGTTCTACCGTGCGGCGAACCTCGACATGTTGAGCGGTATTCGTCAGCACGATCGATGTGACCCAATCGCACCGACCGCCAGCGTTGATGCGCAAGCCACCATCCGCAACAGTTTGGTGGGCGCTGGCGCCTCGGTCGCGGCTGGTGCGACGATTGTCGATTCGGTGATTCTGCCGGGTGCCCAACTAGCGGCTGACGCCTCAGTCATCGAGTCGCTGGTTATGGGCTCGATTGGTCAAGGCGCTGAAGTAACTGGGAGCGTCATCGGTGCTGATGGTGTGGTTACAGCGAACTCCACGGTTGACGGAACATCGCTCCCCGCGCCTGACGCTTGAGTAACGTCGGCGCATGAACGTCGTTGTCATCGGTGGAGCAGGCTTTCTCGGCTCGCATTTGGTCGACCGGCTACTCGCTGAGGACCACACGATTGATGTTCTAGATGACCTATCGGCAGGTTCGTTGGCGAACCTTGCTGACGCACGGGCCGCCGCGGGAGCATTGAAGATCCACAATCTCGATGCCATGGCGCCGGAGGCCGACTCGCTGATCGGGATGCGACGACCGGAAGTGATTTTCCATTTAGGTCTACTCCCACGCCATGACTCCACCGCCGCTGCTCAGGGAAGGGCGTTCTCGTCGGCGCTCGCAATACTCGAATCGGCTCGCAAGCATGGTGTGGGCAAGGTCGTAGTGGTGCTACCGGCCGCTGCACTGTACGGCCAGCCAGCGGTACAGGCGTTGCCGGTGAAAGAGGGCGAACTCACTCCACGCGGCGTGCGCGGCGTTGTGGCCCGAGCCATTGTCGACCTGTTGACTACCTACCGTGAACGTCATGCGATTGAGTTCACCGTGCTCGCCGCGGCGACTGTGTACGGACCCCGCCAGCGCTCGGGTTCGGGGGTGGTCGCCTCAATGTTCGAAGCGGCTTCGTCAGGATCGGCACCTCTGCTGCACGGTGACGGTCGTCAGACCAGGGACTTCTTGTACGTCGACGACGCGATCGACGCGCTGGTTCGTGCTGGCGATCGCGGCGGGGGACTTGTAATCAATATCGGAACAGGTGACCAACTTGCGATTCGGGATCTATGGGATCGGATTGCACCCGGCTCGGCAGTCGAGCCAACGGTAGGGCCCGCGCGCCCCGACGAAATCGCGCGATTCGCAGTATCTCCGGTGCGCGCACGGATTCATTTGTCTTGGTCGCCGTGGACGGACCTCGACACGGGTTTGGCCCGCGTCCGTAGTACTTATTGAACCGCGGCGAGAGTTTCGAGCGCCAGTGACTGGGCAAGCTCCGGAGTAAACATTACCGAGGGCGCAACGACGCAACGCATGCCGAGTTTCTCAATCGCGGACGCGAGATGCGCGTCGGCGGTGTCGACTACCAGCGCAGACGCGATGGGCGCATAAAGCCGAGCGACACCGACGACAGTCGGTTCGTGACCGAGTTCGGTGAGCATGCGGTCGGCAGGGCCCTTCAGCGCGGCGCCACCAACGATTGGCGAGACTGCGACGACGCTCTCGCGTCGATGCTCTAAGAGCTCGTCGACACCATCGAGTGAGCGGATCGGACCAATCGACACCAGTGGGTTCGAAGGGGCGACCACAATTGTTTCAGCGCCCAGAATCGCGGCCCTGGCCGCTGCCGATAGACCTGCTTGGCCATCGAATCGAATCGCCGATACGGGAATCTGGTGTTTGAGGCGAACGAAATACTCCTGAAAGGAGACTTCTCGATGAGTGTCCGGGCCCAAAGCAGAGTCGGCCTCACGAATGGTGACAATAGTTGAGAGCCGATCATCGGTCATCGGAACTATCTCGATCGGAACGTTCCATGCCGTTCGGATTTCGTTGGTCACGTCGGTCAACGAGGCGCCTTCACCAAGTCGGGCAGTGCGGTAAAAGTGAGTGGCGAGATCCTGGTCGCCGAGACCAAACCACCGTTCACCGGCAGCGGATCCTTGTGGGCGCACCGATTCGTATCGGGACAGGGCCCCCATCGCGTGCCAGGTCTCATCGACTAGACCCCACCCGCGGCCGGGGTCGATCGCTCCGGCAAGCGTGTACGTGATGGTGTCGATATCAGGTGAAATCGAAAGCCCGTGGACGGAGCAGTCGTCGCCGGTGTTGACAACAGCAGTGATGCCAGTTGGATCGTCGACGGCGCTGATTAGGCCGCGGAGGAACCGCGCGGCGCCGACTCCGCCGGAGAGGACGCTGATATCTCGTGTCATGCGTTGACCAACTTTCGATAGGTCGCTGCAAGTTCGTCTGCGGTGTTGGCCCAGGAGAATCGGCCCAGGTTGGTATGCCCGCGTTGCACCAGCTTGGCGTGCATCTCGTCGCTCGTCAGCACCCAGTGGAGGTTGGCGGCTAGCGCCTCGGAATCGTGTGGTGCGCTCAACAGTGCCCCGGTGCCGGCGACTTCGGGGATCGAGCCGGCGGTGCTGGCTACTACGGGTGTACCTACCTGCTGAGCCTCCAGGATCGGAAATCCGAAGCCTTCGTCCAGGGATGGATAGGCCAGGGCGCGGGCGTTACGCAGCAGCCACGACTTGGTGGCCGTGTCAACCTGGCCGAGCCGTGTGACTCGCTGTGCTGTTGAAGCGTCGAGCATGGCAATCGCCTGCGAGATGGGCTTGAGGTCGTCGCCGATCGCGCCAGCGATGATCAGCCGCGAGTTGGGATGTTCGCGTGCCAGGCGCCCGAACGCGGCGACCAGTTTCGGCAAGTTCTTCCGCCTCTCCAGGGTGCCCAGGGCGAGGATGAACGGGTCGTCTCCGAAATCGGGCAGCGAGCGTGGTCTAGTTGATTCGGCATCAATGTGCCGAGGGGGCCCGAGATGTATGGATTGGACCCGATCGGTAGACAGCAGCTCGCGGACCCGCCCGGCGGTGGACTCGGAGGAAGTAACGACGTGAGCACCATCAGCAACAGCGTGTCGGAGCACGTCGCCAGCTCGCCGAACGTCGGGTAGCGCTTCGTCACGGTGCTCTAGGAACCAGCAGTCGTAGACTGAGATTAGGCGCGGGCACGCCGTTGGCGGAACAACGTAGTTGGTGCCGTGAACAATGTCGGGTGAGCCCAGCAGGCGGTCGAACCGCGGCGAGCGGTGGGCCCACAGCCGCATTGCCAACGCCGCTGGGATGGGCAGTCGCCGCTCGTATTTGTCGACTCGGGCACGCATGCTGGTTACGTACGGCAGCAGGTTGATATCGGTCAAGTCCGCCGCCGGGTCGGTGAGCGCCTCAATTGTCCAGGCGACAGCGTTACCGACACCGGTGCGGTGACCGTGTAGCGGTCCGGCATCGATCCCCACATTCAACATGCGGCGGTTGAGCGTAGCGGGCACCGCTGGCCGTAGACTCGCGTGTTCTATGCCTAGAGCGTTTGTTACTGGAATTACTGGCCAGGATGGTCAGCATTTGGCCGAGTTCCTGCATGGTCGGGGTTATGACGTGTATGGGATGGTGAAGGGGCAGAACAATCCGAAAGCGACGTTGTTGCAGGAGGAGATGCCGTTTGTTGAGTTGGTGCCGGGCGATTTGGCTGATTTGCCGTCGTTGGTGGCGGCGTTACAGATTGCGCAGCCTGATGAGGTTTACAATTTGGGTGCGATCAGTTTTGTGGCGTTGTCGTTTAGTCAGGCTGAGTTGACTGCGAACATCACTGGGTTGGGTGTGTTGCGGATGTTGGAGGCGATCCGGATGGTGGGTGGCAGTGACAACAATCCGATCCGTTTTTATCAGGCGTCGTCGTCGGAGATGTTTGGCAAGGTTCGTGAAACGCCGCAGACTGAGCGGACGCCGTTTCATCCGCGTTCGCCGTATGGGTGTGCGAAGGTGTTTGGGCATGACATTGTGGTGAATTACCGCGAGTCGTATGGGTTGCATGCGTCGTCGGGGATTTTGTTTAATCATGAGGGGCCGCGGCGGGGGATGGAGTTTGTGACGCGGAAGGTGACGAATGCGGCGGCTCGGATCAAGTTGGGGTTGCAGCACGAGTTGGTGATGGGGAACTTGGATTCGAAGCGTGATTGGGGTTATGCGGGTGATTATGTGAAGGCAATGTGGATGATGTTGCAGCAGGATGAGCCTGATGACTATGTGGTCGCGACGGGTAAGACGCATTCGATTGAGGATTTGGTGGAGCGGGCGTTTGCTGAGGTGGGGATCGATAATTGGCAGGATTATGTGCGTCAGGATCCGAAGTTTTATCGTCCGGCCGAAGTTGATTTGTTGATTGGTGATCCGACCAAGGCGAAAGAGAAGTTGGGGTGGGAACCCGAAGTTGAATTTCCGGAGCTCGTCAAAATGATGGTCGACCACGACCTCAAACGCGAAGCCCGCCGCGCCAATATCGAGCTGTAACAGCCGTTCAGGATTCGAATGGCATGTCGATGATCGCGTCCATCATCGACTCATGGTCGGCAACAGCACCGCTGCGGAGTTTGTAGCGCAGAGCAAGGCCGAAGCTGATCAATGCCGCCAGCGACGAGATGAGTAGCCCGATCTCAATGCGGCGGAATACTTGATCGCTGGAGAGCCACGTTCCCAATACGAATCCAACTACTCCAATGCCCCAGCCGAGAGCTACGAGAGCATGCCCACGCAACGCAATCACGGCTTGCGCGGTACCCAACGCAAGCATGTAACAGGCGCTGCTCAGAGCCAGCAGTGCGAGGGTGCGTCCGCTGAGGTCGGCTTCGTAGACGACGTCGATTGCCCACGATCCGAGCAGATAGGCGCCCAAAGTGCCGAGGAATCCGACGATCACGACCACGATCATCAGCCGTCGTAGGCCTGACCGGAATTCGTCGAACTGGCCGCGTGCCGCAAGTCGGCTGAGTCGGGGCAGGAGAGCAGCCTGGACGGCCTGAAATAGGAATAGCGGAATTCGGGCAATCAGTACGCCATAGGAGAACTCGGTGACGAGACCGTCTTGGTCTTCGGAGGCGAGGAGGCTGGCGGCGATCGGGCCAGCGTTGAGCAGCCCTGCGGCGAATACAGATCCGAGCAGTAGCCAGCCCAGATTTGGTGTGACTTCGCCCCAGTCCGCTGGCGGCCCTTGTTCGGTACGTAAGCCACCGCGCCGGTAGACGTAAGCAACAGCGAACAATGGCGAGATAGCGATGACCATCCCGTAGGCGCCAGCAGCGCTAACGCCAATGATGGCAAGTACCACGCACAGAAGGATGCGGACGACGCCGTCGGACCCAAGGATTACCGCGTACTCGGTGAAGCGACCGCTTCCTGAGCAGATGCCGCGCGCAAGGTGCGCGGGAGCGAAGCCAGCAATGGTGGCCACGAGGGCGATGACCATGAACCAGTCGCCGTCGAAGTAGGAACTGGTGATCAAGGGGCTGGCCAACACGATGACGAGAACGACCAGACCAGCGATAATCGCGCCGAGCCAAACGAGCTTCCGCACAACCGGTAGCGAGCCTTGCCCGATCGCCTTGCGGTGGGCGATCGATCGGCCGAGTTCTTGCTCCAGTGGCAGGAAGAAGCCTGGAGCGATGGCGAAGGTTGCGAACCAGAGTGCGGCGATCGGCTCGAAGGCTTCGTCTCCGCCGACGGCGACATTACCTACCTTGAAGAACGCGTATGTTGCCACCCCCGCGATCAGCAGGGAGATTCCAACTGGAATCGTGCCTTCAGGAAGAGGAGTGCGCGCAGGCGCGGTTGCTGGCGATGACACGACGATTGCGATTCTAACGAACTGGAGCCCGTCAGCGTCGTAGGGATCGTTCGAACTCGCGGCGCCTGACCTGAATACGCTGGAACGTCAGAAGGCTGAGGCCGACGGTTACATATGTCGCATCTACTGCTAGACGGGCGGCTCGCCCGGAGGGCGTGAGGTCGAACTTGGTCAGATCGATCGAGGTGAACGATGCCATGCCGTCACGCTAGCGATAACTGTGAGGTGTTCAGGATTGCTGCGTCGAGCGAGAGCAATTGTTTGCTGTGACTGTTTCGTGGTGACCAGTTGACGCGGGCGCTCACCGCTAGCCTCGCTCCATCGTGGAACCGGAGATCCAACAAGTACCGCCAGTAGTAGCGGTCACCGTCGTTCATGAGCCCGGACCGTGGTTCGATGAGGCTCTCGACGCGCTCGGCGCTCAGGATTATCCGAACCTCAGGTTCCTCTTTCTGACGACGCAGACCGACGGATCGGCCGCTGATGCGGATGCCATCGAGACTCGGATCAAGCTCCGGATACCGGGTGCTTTCGTTCGTTCGCTTGGATCTAACCCAGGGTTTGGGCCAGCAGTGAATGAAGTCCTCAACCTTGTTGAGGGCGACAACGGGATGTTCCTGATTTGCCACGACGATGTTGCTCCGGCCCCCGATGCGCTGCGGACCATGGTGGAGGAGCTCTATCGCTCTAACGCCGGTGCCGTCGGGCCGAAGATCCTTGACTGGGACGAGCCGACAGTGCTGCAGTCGGTTGGGCTAGGTCTCGACCGGTTTGGCGAGATCGACCCGGTTATCGAGCCGGGTGAAGTCGACCAGGAACAACACGATGGTGTACGCGATGTCTTCGTTCTTCCATCAGCCTTTCTTCTAGTTAGGTCGGATCTGTTCCGCGAGCTCGGGGGATTCGATCCGGCCATCGATTTCTACGGCGACGACGTTGAGCTTTGCTGGAGAATCCATCACAGCGGGGCGCGAGTGATTGTCGTCCCATCGGCGCAGGTTAAGCATCGCAGTGACCTTCGTCATCGCCGGGACGACCTACGCCACGAAGTGCTGACGGCGCGCCACCGCATGCGTGCGGTGGCAACTCTGACCGGGGCGTCGCGAGTTCCTGGCCGCTCGCTGGAGATGGTGCTGTTAACGATCGTGGAACTGGTCGTCGGGCTCTTTACCGCTCGGTTTGGTCAGGCATGGGCATCGCTGCGGGCACTGATTGGGCTGGTGCCGCGAACCCCTTCCACCTTGTCGCGACGCCGCGTGGTGAAGGAGATCCGACACGTACCAGAGCGTGAAGTAGTCGGACTTCAAGAACGCGGCAGCGCACGTCTGAACTCCTATTTGCGGAGCCGCGACACCGCGACCTATGTGGGCGCAGATACCGAGGTCCGCCGCTGGCGCGAAAGCGCAACCTCACCCGTGATCGCGTGGATGTTGGTCGTCGCCGGGGTCATCATCGGTAGTCGATCATTCTTCGGTTCCGGTGTTCCGGCGGTCGGTGAGTTTCTGCCGTTCCCCGAAAGTCCGCGCCTGATGCTCGACTCGTATGCATCAGGGTGGAACGGAACTGGTGCTGGGGCAACGTCATCGAACCCGACCGGGTGGGCAACTATTGCTGGCCTCTCCGTGGCGACGCTGTTCCGAATGGGCATGCTGCAGACGCTGTTCATCCTGGGCATGGTCCTCGTCGGGGCCATCGGAATCTGGAAACTTGCCACGGTGTTCCCATCGACTCGGGCGCGGGTGGCGGCGTTGCTCGTCTACGCCGCCACGCCACTTGTTAGTGGCGCGATGTCTGGCGGCCGGCTAACGGTATTGATCGTGTACGCGGCGACGCCATGGACCATTCACCTTTTGCGTCGGGCAGCTGGTGTTGAGACCGCTGACCCGCGCAGCGCCGAACTGGATATTGTCGACGGCCTCGTCGACTTGGCGTGGCAGGAACAATTGCGCAGGACCTTGATCGCGGCACTCGTGCTGGGCCTGGCGGTTGCCTTTGCGCCCGTGATGCTGGTGATCGGCCTCCTGCTCGGAGTGCTGCTGGCACTGGGAACGCTGTTGGCTTTCGCATCCTGGCGGACCGCGCTGAGCTATTTCATTGTCGGCTTAGTGGCGACGGCGGGAGCGGCGGTATTGAACTTGCCCTGGATGGCGACGTGGTCGTGGGAGGGCATGGTCGGGGCTCCGCCCATCGGCGACCCTGGTCGGGGACTATTCGAACTCGCGTCGTTTGAGATCGGGGTCACAGAGTTCGCAGGGCTGTCACTGGCGTTGTATCTGCCGGTCATCGCTGCGGTGGCGTTGGGGCGCGCCTGGCGACTCACTTGGGCGATCCGTTCGGGCGTGATTGTCTTGGCGTTCGGTGGGTTGGCCGTGCTGTCTGATCGAGGGTCCCTGCCGTTCAGCGGTCCTGAGGCCGGAGTGCTGCTCGTGCCGGTAGCGGCGGGGCTTGCCGTTTCGGCGGCGGCGGCGCTGGCGGCATTCGATCTTGACGTGATGGGCGGTTCCTTCGGATGGCGTCAGCCGCTCGGAATATTGGCTACGGCGGCAGTTGCTGTCGGTGTGGTCCCGGGAGTTATCGCCCTCGGTGATGGTGCCTGGAATACCCCCACCACACCGCTAGCAGGCTTGATTGACCATTCAATCCCGGACCCAAATCCTGACGGTGACTACAACGTGCTGCTGCTCGGTGATGCGCGAATTCTGCCTGTGCCATCGATGGAGTACCGCGATGGTATGGCGTGGGCAATGATCGATGACGGGGGGCTAGATACGCGCGACCGTTGGATGCCGCCAGCGAATGACGCATCGGAGCTGGTCGTTACAGCGCTTGACGAGATGGCCGCATCGACGACGCTCCGGGCAGGGCGCCTCCTGGCCCCACTGGGGATTCGCTACATCATCGTGCCCGAACTTGATGGGGTTGTTTCAACGGCCGACGACCCGTTGCCGTTGCCGGGCGGGCTGATCACATCGCTGGAAGATCAGCTCGACTTCGTGTCAGTTCGCGGGATTCCGACGATCAAGGTATTCGAGAATCGGGCCTGGATGTCAACTCATAGTTTGCTCGAGGGAGACGCTGCGGAGGCGAGCAGTTCCGCTGGTGCCGAGGTGCTGGTCCGGTCCGATCTATCGTCGGCCAACCCGATCTTTATCGGCGCCGATCAGTTCTCTACGGCAATCGAAGAAATCGCGGCGGGCGTGGTGTATCTCGGTATTCCATTCGACGAGAATTGGTCGCTGGCAGTTGATGGCGAGTCGATCAGCCCCCGTCGCGCCTTTGGTGTAACAACTGCATTCGACGTTGAGGTCGGAGGTCTGGCCGAGCTCCGCTATGAGACGCCCGCTACTCGCTCACTGTTGGTGGCCTTGCAGGTCGTGCTGTGGGTCGCGGCAATCTTCGCCGCGACGCGAGTAACAGTTTCGATCCGGCGTCGGACCGGCTTGGTGCTAACCGATGAGACACTGATTCACCTCGATTCGGAAGTCGCGGTGCCGACAGGTAACGAGCTGATTGACCCGGGCCTGGATGTCACTGGCGGCACGCCTCGGACGGCCATTGCTGATGATTCCAGCGATGCCGATAACAATGCGGGGCTTGAAGTTGAGTCGGGTACGAGCACGTCGGAGCTTCCACCTCCGGGGCTTCCCGACCCGGAGGTGGGTTCATGACCCGTCGCGCGATTCCGGCATTTGTGGTCCTGGTCGTCGGGTTCGCGGCGTTGTTGATGCTGGGCCGTTCCGATTCGGTGAGCCCGGCACCGGTGTTTTCCGCCCCGGCCGGAACGTGGATGCCGTCCGTAGCGGAATCCAACGCCCTCACGGGGAGTTGGTTCTGTCCAGGGGTTCCGGCGACTGGCGAAGACGGTGTTGGCGGTGAGGTCGTGGTCTCCAACAGAGATAGCGAGCAGCTCATTGGAAGGTTCAGCATTCTCACCCAAGAAGGCCGCG
Source organism: Ilumatobacteraceae bacterium (assembly GCA_019090765.1). Lineage (GTDB taxonomy): Bacteria > Actinomycetota > Acidimicrobiia > Acidimicrobiales > Ilumatobacteraceae > Sva-07. Next base: position 6,189 of record JAHRVJ010000124.1, on the reverse strand, counting down.
AAGCAGAGCAGGCGTTCACAGTTGAGCCTTGGTCGCAAACTTCCGTCGACGTTGACGCGTTCGTGACCGCCCCATTCGCGAGTGTGGTCGTTGAGATCGACGGTGGCCGCGGGCTTGTTGAGCAGCGCGCTATCCATCCTGCAGGTGACTCGGTTGCACCCTGCGCCAACGACACTTCGAGCGAGTGGTATTTTGCCGACGGTTTTACGGTCGACGGGAGCGTCGAAACGCTGGTGCTAACCAACCCCTATGACGATGCGGCGGCCGTCAATCTCGGTTTCGCGACCGAATCAGGACCAGCGGCTCCGGCTGCATTCCAGGGCTTTACGATCTTGCCGCGGTCAGTGCGAACTATCCGAATAGCGGATCTGGGCGCACGCGACGAGCCCGTTATCGCGGTCAATATCGAAGCGATTAGCGGACGAATTGTGGCCGGCCGGGCCCAGCACTATTTGGGTGGTGGCCGCCTCGGTTTCAACGTGACCCTGGCCGCACCGGCGCTTCGCGACCAGTTCTGGTTTGCCGATGGCGAACAGGGTGAGGGGATCACAGAGACCTTCGCCATCTACAACCCGACCGACAGCGATGTTGAGGTTGATGTCGTGTTCCTCGGTTTGCCGTTGGATGCCAATTTCGGTGACCTTCCGCAGGTTCAGGTCCCTGCTCGGGAGGTAGTGGTTTTCGATCCGGCCGATGAGGAGACGGGCAGTTCGGTGCCCGACGGGCGTCATGCGACCGTGTTCTCCACGCTGGCCGAGCCTTCAATTGTCGTGGAGAGAGTTCTGACGAGGCCGGCTGGCGATTCGGTAGCGACATCGGTCGTGATGGGTGCGCCACCTCGGCCTGACGGATATGTGGCGTCGCGCTGGCATGTGGGTAGTGGGCCGTCGACTTCCACGGGTGCGACGATCGTGGTCTACAACGTCGACAATCTCGAAGGCAGTATTGCCGTCGAATCTGTCGGCCCGGCCGGTCCGTCGGCCCACGACGAGTTTGCCGACATTCCAATCGGCCCAGGTGCGGTTATCACGATTGACCTGGAAGAGTCCGAGCTGCTTGGCCGCGAGTTGATTATCACCGCGAGCAACCGGGTATTTGTGGAGTTGCTTTTGCCACGCGGTCACGACTTGCCCGGTTGGTCCGGATCTTGGGCACTTCCCGCTTCTGACGCCTAGCTCGTTCAGGTCGGCAGGTGGGCATTGAGCGCCCGGGTGTCTGGGCCCGTAACCTGACCTGGAATGGAACGTCTCGTAATCGCCGCGGTCATCGTCTTGTTCGTCGGTGTCCTTGCGCTGGTCAACAAGCGCCGCCGAGTACCCGATGCGCCTACGCAGCGACGTTTCGTGGCTCCTGAGCAACTTGACCGAGCAGACTTCCCTCGTCCCGAAGCGCCATGGCTAGTCGCTGTATTCAGTTCGGCAACATGTGATGGATGCCAACTGGTGATCCAGAAGGCCAACGTGCTTGCGAGCGACGATGTGGCCGTCGCCGACATCGAATACACCGCAGCAAGGGCACTCCACGAGCGCTACCACGTTGACGCGGTCCCCACTCTCGTAATCGCCGACGCTCAAGGAGTAGCTCGAGCGGCCTTTGTCGGCCCGATGACCGCCACCGACCTGTGGGCGGCCATGGCCGAAGCTCGAGAGCCCGGCTCAACCCCAACCGCCGACGGCTGCCAACACCCCTCCAAATAGCACGTAGGGGGCATCCCAACGTTTGTGTCAGCAGTTACCTGTGGCGCACCGGTTTGTGCTGACACAAACCGGGCGAGGCCAACGGTGGTTGGTGCTAGTGGGCGATGATGTCGTTGGCGGGTTGGCCGGATTCGGCCATGCCCTGTTGGATCAGCTTGGCCACTTGGGGGCCGGTGATGGTTTCGTGCTCAAGCAAAGACTCGGCGATCAGCTCAAGGCCACGACGGTGCTTGGTGAGGATCTCGGTGGCTCGCGTCTCTTGCGAAGTGAGTAGCCGGGCGATCTCCTCGTCGAGCATTTTGGCGGTTTCGTCGGAGTATTCACGTTGCGACGACATGAGGTCTTCGCCGAGGAACACTGCTTGCTGACTGCTCCACGCCATTGGACCGACACGCTCGGACATGCCCCACTCGCGGACCATTCGGCGGGCGATGCCGGTGGCCTGCTCAAGGTCGTTGGCGGCACCAGAGTTGAGGTGACCGAAAACGATCATCTCAGCGACTCGACCGCCCATGGCCTTGCAAATGGTGTCGTCGAAGTATTCCTTGGAGTATGTGTGGCGCTCTTGAGGGAGCGACCACGTGACCCCGAGGGCCATGCCGCGCGGCAGAATGGTCACCTTGTGTAGCGGGTCGCCGTGCGGCAAGACCGTGGCGAGCAGTGCGTGCCCACCTTCGTGGTAGGCAGTGGCCTTCTTCTCTTCGGCAGACAAAATTAGTGACTCGCGTTGGGCGCCGAGCACCACGCGGTCGCGGGCGTTTTCAAAGTCGATTCGCTCGATCTCTTTGGACCCGCGTCGAACTGCCACGAGTGCGGCCTCGTTAACGAGGTTGGCGAGATCGGCGCCAGACATCCCCGGCGTTGCCTGAGCCATGGTTTCCATATCGACGTTGGCACCCATCCGCTTGTCGCGACTGTGGACATCGAGAATGGCTTTCCGCTCGGTTGCCTCCGGGAGAGGAACGACGATCTGGCGGTCGAATCGGCCAGGGCGCAGCAGGGCCGGATCGAGGACATCTGGCCTGTTGGTTGCGGCCATCACGACAATGCCCTCAGACGTTTCGAATCCATCCATCTCAGCGAGCATTTGGTTGAGCGTTTGCTCGCGTTCGTCGTGTCCGCCACCGAGGCCAGCACCTCGTTTGCGGCCGATCGAGTCGATTTCGTCGACGAAGATGATGGCGTTGCCCATGCGGCGGGCTTGTTGGAACAGGTCGCGGACGCGGCTGGCGCCAACACCGACGAACATTTCCATGAAGTCTGATCCGGTGACGCTGAGGAAGCCGACGCCCGCTTCTCCGGCGACCGCTCTGGCGAACAATGTCTTGCCGGTGCCGGGAGGCCCGACGAGCAGGATTCCCTTCGGAACCCGAGCGCCGATCTCGCGGAAGCGTTCGGGCATCCGCAAAAAGTCGACGACCTCGGTAATCTCTTGTTTTACGCCGGCGTAGCCAGCGATGTCGTCAAAAGTGGTTGTCGGATTATCGGTGTCGTAGGTCTTTGCTTTGCTCTTGCCAATGGACATCACGCCGCCCATCTGGCCCTGAGCTCGGCGCTGCATCCAGACGAAGAATGCAATGATCAACATCACCGGCAGGAAAATCGAGAGCACGCCGAGCAGCCAGTTGTTGCTCGGCGGTTTGAACTCGTAGTCGACGTTCTGCTCGATCAGCAGCTGCTCGTCGGACTCCGAAACACCGCGCTCGCCGCCACCTGAGGTGCTGTACTTGTCGCCGTTGCTGAACTCGCCGGTAATTTTGCCGGACCCAGTACTGATCTCGGCTGTGGCCACTTGGCCGTCGACAACCTGAGTGCGCCACTCGGTGTAAGTCAGCGACTCGCCGTCGTTACTTGGCCACAGAGTCGGCACTAATACTGCGCCAGCAAGTACCGCAACTAGTAACCAGAGTGTCCACCGTGGCCATTTGCCAGGCCCGCGGCCCGACGAAGAGCTGCCGTCGGGGTTAGTGCCGTTGCCGCTGTTGTTGTTGCTGCCGAATTTGTCGGAGCCATCAGACCCACCCTGGCCGTGGCGGCGCTGACCGCGCCCTCGACCCGGAGGTGGAGGAGGCGGCGGTGGGGGCAGATTACTCATGGAACCATGCTACGCAGGATCTCTGCCGTTGTTTGGTCGTGGCATCAGCAATCGGCCGAGAAACGGTTAGTGATGGCTTGCTGACCGGTCGCGAGCGGGTATCCACGATTGGCCGAGCGGCGCGAAATATCGTTGCGCCATGCGAGTTGGTGACCGGGCGACGATTGGCGGTGTGGGGCGACTGTGTTCGCGCACGGGGTGTTCCGAAGCTGCCGAAGTAACACTGACCTACGACTACGGACATTCCCAAGTTTGGCTCGACTTACTGACGGCGGAGCGCGACCCGCACGCCTACGACATGTGTTTGCGTCACGCGAGCCGGTTGTCGGCGCCAAACGGGTGGCACGTTGACGACCGCCGGTTCGGTCAGACGACGCTGATCGCCGTTTGACCGTGCCTCGCGGTAGTCGACACCGCGACCGAACCGCCTTTGGTCACCTGTAGTGTCGGCGCCCGTGCCCGACTCGGTGCCGAAGCGCCCGCCTCACTTGATTCGTAGTGCGATTCGACCTTCCACGTCCCACACTCCGATTGACGCAAGTACAGCGGTACTTGCCTTCATGGGTGCCTGGGTGGCGGCGCAGATTGTCTCGGTCATTGTGCTCGCCGTTCTCGGCGGTGGGGACTCGATATCTGACACCCCGATCGGGGTTCTCGCAGTTGCGCTGATGGCCGGCTGGTCGGCCTACCTCGCGGGAATGTGGTTCGCCTCCAAACGTGCGGGGTCTGGCAGCCCGGTGGCCGACTACGGAATCTCAATTGCGCCGATCGACGCGGTAGGGCTGGGCATTGGTGTGCTTTCTCAGCTCGTTTTGGTGAGGGTGGTGTACCTGCCGCTGGAAGCAATGTGGCCAGACACCTTCACCGATGATCGACTCCAGGAAAACGCGAAGGACCTGATCGACACCGCTGGCGGCGCTTCGATTGTGCTGCTGTTTGCGATTGTTGTGTTGGGAGCGCCGATTGTTGAGGAACTCTTCTACCGCGGTCTACTTCAGCGGTCGCTTGCTGCTCGGTTCAATGACGGTTTGGTCGTGGTTGGCGTAGCGCTGGTGTTCGCGTTTATCCACTTTCGACCGATCGAATACCCGGGCTTGTTCGCCTTCGGACTGGTGCTCGGCTTTACTGCGATTCGTACTGACCGGTTGGGTATGCCGATATTGACTCACATCGGCTTCAACCTCACCGGGCTGTTGTTGGCATGGTGACTCCGGTACCCGGCGCGAGTTTGCCATGATGGTCGTCCTGTATGACTGATGGATTGAAGGGCCCCGGCGCGGGGGGATCAGACGAATTTGGCGAGTGGTTCGACCGCGAGTTTGATCGTGGCGCGTCCGCATCCGTCGACTCTGTCGATGACGCGATCGGCGTCGATGACACCATCGATGACTCAGGAGTCGACGAGGTCGGTCAAATCGACTCAGAGTCAACCGAGCTAGAGCCAATCGAGTCGGTTGTACCGGCAGAGCCATCTGGACCGACTTGGGCACACCGCGCGTTCCAACGTGTGGTTCGCCGACCGGTCGAGTGGTGGCAACGCCCGTGGACCAACGAGCGCATCGTGCATGTGCTCATCACCTCGTTGGCCCTAGTAACCACGACAGTGATCGTGATGTTGGTCGTCCACTTCAACCCGTTCTCGCCTAGCCGAGATCTGGTGCTCGACAACACGACCCCAACCGGTGGCGACATGGGTGCTCACGTCTGGGCACCAGCGTTCCTGCGCGACCATTTCCTACCAAACTTTCAGCTCTCGGGTTGGAGCATGGATTGGTACGGAGGACTTCCGCTGTATCGCTTCTATATGGTCATACCGGCACTGGCGATCGTCGCGCTAGACGTGATTCTCCCCTACGGGGTGGCGTTCAAGCTGGTGGCCATTTCGGGTCTCGTGCTGTTCCCAATCTCCTGCTGGGCCTTTGGGCGCCTGGCAAAGTTCCGTCACCCGATACCTGAGTTGTTTGCCGTAGCCGGCCTCTGCTTCTTGCTCGATGAGAGCTACCAGATCTACGGCGGCAACGTTAAGTCGACCATGGCGGGGGAGTACTCGTTCTCGATCGCGCTGACCTTGGCGATGTTCGGGCTCGGCCTACTGGCGCACGGCTTGAGGACCGGCCGGTTCAGAGTGTGGGCCGCGGTCATGCTTTCTCTGGCGGCTGTATCGCACGGCATCGTCCTGATTTTCGTTGCGGTGAGCGCGATCGTCTTGGTGCTGGTTTGGCTCGACAAGAAGCGCCTTGTGTTCGCCGTAACAACTGGCGTTACGACGTTGCTGCTGTCAGCATGGTGGGTTGGTCCGTTCCTGATCGGGCATGAGTTCATGACCGACATGAAGTACGGGTTCCGGCCCGAAGGTGCGAGCGACTCGTTCTACGACATGTTTTTCCCGTTGGCTGC
>JAHRVJ010000123.1 GCA_019090765.1 Ilumatobacteraceae bacterium | reverse complement strand
TTCGAGCAACCACTAGATCGAGGAGAGAACCACAATGCGAATACTCGTTGCTGATGACAGCAAGGCGATGCGAATGATCGTCATCCGCACGCTCCGACAGAGCTCCGTCCAGATCGATGAAATCAGAGAAGCAGTAGATGGCGCCGACGCTCTTGCGGCAGTGCCGGATTTCCGGCCCGACCTCATCTTGTCCGACTGGAATATGCCCAACATGAACGGTCTTGAGTTCCTCACCGAACTTCGCGCCAAGGGCGACGAGACGATGTTCGGCTTCGTTACATCTGAGTCCAACCCCGCCATGCGTGAACAAGCGCTCAGCGCGGGAGCTGGCTTCCTTCTAACCAAACCATTTGACGGCGATCGCGTAGCAGAAGTGATTGGCTCACTGGTGTCCTGATGCCCCTCGCCACACCCACGCGGCGGATGCCCGTTCCCGAGGCGATACGAGAGTTCTTCGGGGACCTACTAGGCAAGGGAGTCAGCGTTGAGAAGCGCGCTGAGTTCGACTTCAACGACGAAGACCTCGTCGCTGTCTCAGCGGTGTTCGTCGAAGATGATGGAACGGTTGGCGGCGCCTGCGTCGCAGACCTGCCCCTATCTGCCTATGCGGGAGCAGCATTGGCAATGGTCCCCAAGCCCGTTGCCGAAGAGTCGGTGAAAGCGGGCGTTCTCGAAGACAGCCTGAAGGACAACTACCACGAGGTTGCCAACATCCTTACTGCAGTACTGAACGGTCCGAGTGTTCCGCACCTCAAGATCCGCGAGCTTTCAGAAGGAGTACCCGACGAGATCAAAGACCTCGTCGTGAAGGCCGCCGGCCGACGCACCTTCGATGTCACCATAACCGACTACGGCAGCGGCCAACTTGCGTTGTATGCCCGCTGATTTCAACCACCATTAGGAGTTCCAGCAATGTTTACTGACAAGAAGACCTCGGTAGTGGATGAGGCCGCACTAAGCGAGATCGTCACCTTTGTGTGGCAAACCCTTGTGGGCACCGACGCCGAGCCAGCTGCCACCTCAGCACCAATTGACGATCCGCGGATCGCGACGATTTCGATCGGCGGGCCGTGGACGGCAGCGCTCGTTGTAACAGTCAGCGCCGAACTTGCTCGAAGCTACGCCGCGACGCTGCTCGGCCTCGAGGTCGCGGAGCTGGAGGCAGATGACGTCGCGGACGCGTTGGGCGAACTCGCCAACGTGGTCGGCGGCAACGTCAAAGGCATGCTCGACGACGATGGAGCCTCGACACTGACATTGCCGATCGTGTCGCCATCCACCCCATCTATTACTGGCGGCCAGCTCACCGTGTCGTGCACTTTCGACATTGAGGGTCAGCCGATGTCGTGGGAGCTATACGAGCGCCCATAACACTCTCGCCAAGGAGATCTGAAGAAATCTCTTCAACCTCCTTGCACGATCTTCGGGGTCCCGCACAGTCACACGTGCCCCCCGGGGTAGGTCCAACGGATTGGACCTTTCTAACAAAACACAACCTTACATGGAGGTAAGGAAATGCGTATTAACCAGAACAGCATGGCGATCAACGCCTACCGCAACTTGTCAACCTCGAACATGCAGATGGGCAAGTCACTCGAGAAGCTTTCATCTGGCTTCCGAATCAACCGTGCCGCTGACGATGCCGCTGGCCTCGTCATCAGCCAGAACCTGCGCTCGCAGGTAAGTGGTCTCCGTCAGGCGACCCGTAACGCTCAGGACGGCATCTCGGTCGTACAGACCACAGAAGGCGCCCTGAACGAAGTGCACACGATGCTCAACCGGATGCGCGACCTGTCCGTCCAGGCGGCTAACTCGGGTTCAAACGACTCGAACGCTCGCTCGGCAGCACAGGCCGAACTGACGGCACTGACTTCTGAAGTCGACCGCATCGCCGACAGCACCAACTTCGGTGGAGTCAGCCTGCTCGACGGCAGCTATGGCGTCGACTCAGCCAAGATCACCGGGTTCGATGCCGACGACTCGTACACCGTCGCCGCTGGCGACGACTTCACCATCAATATCAATGGTGCTGGCGCCGTGACTGTCGACATGGCAGCCTTGGCTGGCGCAAGTGGCTCAGAAGCCGCTGGCGCATTGCAAGGTGCGATCAACGGGGCACTGTCCGCCGGTGGCAGCTCCTTTGCCGGCAAGGTCAGCGTTAGCTCCGAGGGTGTTGGCGCTGGTAGTGCCCTCACCGTCGAAGTCAGCGGGCTCGCCGATACCGAGACATTCGTTCTCGCTGAAGGAACCAACAACCCGTTGGCAGCCCTCGGAATCTCAGGCGCCGCAACCGCAGCGTCGGGATCAGGTGGCCAGTTCCAAATCGGTGCGAACTCAACCGACACACTCAACGTTTCCATCGGCAGCGTGAGCGCGACCACACTCGGAATCGGATCGCTGGACGTGACGACAGACGCCGGGGCCGCTGCGGCCATCGACGCACTCGACACAGCCATCGGCTCGGTCTCCACACAGCGTGGTGACCTCGGTGCGCTTCAGAACCGTTTCGAGTCGATGATTAACAACCTGCAGGTTACGACCGAGAACCTGGTCGCCTCAGAAAGCCGGATCCGTGATACGGACATGGCTTCGGAGATGACCAACTTCACCAAGACGCAGATCCTGTCCCAGGCTGGCACCGCGATGCTCGCCCAGGCCAACCAGGTTCCGCAATCGGTGCTCTCGCTCCTGCGCTGAGTTATCAGGACCATCTATCTATGGCACAACGGGGGTCCGGTCCAAGACCGGACCCCCGTTCGCCATCGACCACCTGAACGTCATCGACGGAAAACGCCCTAGACGGTTCGGAGGAGATCATGGAAATCGGCGGAATCGACGCAGACTATATTGTCAACCAGCTCATGGCGATCGAAGAGCGCCCGCTGATCGCGCTGCAGTCGCGACAAGCAGACGCTCGGGTTGCCTCCGACGCGCTCGGCCGCATCCGCTCCAAGGTCGACGCGTTTCGACTCGCCTCAGACCGCCTGTCGCTGACGTCATCGTTTGACCGCCACGTCGCGACCGTTTCCAACACAACCGCCGTAGCCGCCACGATCTCTGGCACATCGGCAATCGGCTCACTCTCATTCACAGTTGACCAACTCGCACAATCGCACGGTTTACGCTCGATCGGAACCGTCGCATCAGACGCAATCGCAGTAACCAGCGAGTCCGTTATCGCAGTAGCCGCTGGCACACGTTCGATCGGTATCGACATGCTGCGAGCCGGCGCTGGGCTCGGTGTCGGAGAGATCGAGATGTCGGTCACTCAGGCAACAGCAGCGGCAAACGTGAGCGGATCCACCGCCCTCGCCAGTAGCACGACAGTTGACGGCTTCAACGAATTGTTGGACGTCACTGTTAACGGTGTCGCCCACTCTCTCTCGCTCGCCTTCGGGACCTACGACGAAGCCGGTCTAGTGAGTGCCGTCCAGGACGCACTCGACGGCTCCGGAGTCGAAGCAACCGCCTCGCTCAACAACAACGGCCAGATCGAGCTCGCGACCGCTCGCGAGGGCTCAACGGCCGACATCCAAATCACCGGCGGCAACGCGCTCGGCGATCTTGGACTCGCCGTCGACGCCTCTGCCCACATCGGTACCGACGGCATCATCGATATTGATGGCACAACGACCACAGTCACGCTCGCCGAAGCTGGCCAAGCAATCGCCGTCGATACCGGATCTGGCACCCTCGATGCAACTCTGTCAGGAGGCTTACGAGTCGGCGCAGCGGATGTCAGCGTTGTCTCCACTGGCGATCGCAGCCTCTCCGACGTTGCAGCGGCAATCACTACTGCCGGGGCCGGAGTCACCGCCGCAGCGGTACTTGTAGATACCAACACATGGCGTCTACAGCTGAGCGCCACAAGCATCGGCGAAGACGGACGCATCGCTATCGACGATTCGGTGTTCTCCGGCATCGGCGGCATGGTCGAATCATCAGCGGCACGCAATGCTGAGATCACCATCGGTTCCGGAGCTGGCGCGTACCAAGTAGAGGCGTCTGGCAACACCTTCAGCGAAGTAGTCCCGGGTGTAACGCTGACCGCCAAAGAGGTTTCGACGACTCAGATCACTGTTTCCGTTGCCCGCGACGACGCGACGATCGCCGATGACGTGAGCAACATGATCTCTTCAATCAACGATCTGCTAGCCGATATCAAGGTTCAAACTCGTACTGACCCGACCGCTGGCACCTCCGGGGCACTAGCAGGCAACGCCACCGTTCGCCAGCTCGCTGACCAGGTGGGCGACGCGCTGGGCAGCCAGGTTAACGGCCTCACAACATCGCTGCCATCAGATGTCGGGATTGAACGTGATCGTGATGGTTCATTCACCTTCGATCGAGACGTTTTCCTGGCAGCCATCGCTGAGGACCCCAGCGCCGTCGCCCGTCTATTCGGCCGCGGCGGAACCGACACCGGCGACGCAGTCTTCGCCGTTGCAGACCCTGACACAATGAGCGGAACATACGCGATCGACGTAACAACCGCGGCTTCTCGTGCGAGTTCGGCGCTGCTCTTCGACGGAGGGGCTGCGACAGCTAGTCGAATCGGCATCCGCATTGGCTCAACTACGACCACCCTCGACGTGCAAGCCGGTCAGTCCGCGAGCCAAATCGTCCAGAATCTCAACACCGTGCTTGCCGAAGCAGGACTCGACGTGATCGCCGAGATCGACGGAACCGGGCTCCGCGTGCGTGCTGACGATTGGGGAAGTGCCGGAGATTTCGAACTCAACCTCGATGTGCTCGGCGTCGGAACTTGGGACGCGCAGGCTGGAACCGACGTTCAGGGGACAATCGACGGATTCATCGCTGCCGGAAGCGGTCGCCGCTTGGTGCTTGCCGCAACAACAGATAGTCCCGCGGCGGGACTAGGAGTTGACATCGCAGACGGTGTGAGCGGTGTCCTCGGCGACGTCGACTACGTGCCAGGAATCGCGGCTCGGATCGTTGAAATCACCAGCAGCCTCACCCGCACCGGAACTGGCGTGCTTGTCACAGCAAAAGAGTTTGCCGAACGTCGGATCGAAGACTTCGGCGATCAGATTGAACGACTCGACGATCGGTTGAACTTGCGAGAGACAAACATGCGACGGCAGTGGGCCAGCCTCCAGACGCTGCTCGCCGGACTGCAGACCCAAGGCGACTGGCTGTCAAGCCAACTCTCCAGCCTCAGCAATAACTGGGCGGGGAACTGACCATGCGCCGAAATCCAAGGCCGGCCGAATACGGCCACCTACTCGACAAGACCCCTCAACTTCGAACAGTTAAGACACCTATTCGCAGGAGCCTTTGATGTACTCACAATTTCCTCGCTCATCCACGGAACTCAGATCGAAATTCTCAAAAGACGGAGTCGAAACCGCATCCAACGCGCGGATCATCACCCTGTGCTACGACCGCCTGGACCGAGACCTTTTGGAGGCCCGAAACGCGATCGCGGCAGGCGATCACTATGCAAGCAACAACGCGCTTGCCCACGCCCAGGACCTCATCGGGGCAATGGCCGAGATGGTTGACGTCACGATGTGGGATCATTCAGGGAGCCTGCTCGCCGTATACGACTATCTCCTCCGGCTGCTCGCAGTAGCGAATGCGGAGAAGGCAGATTCTCTTGTTGCGCAAGCTCAACAGTTGGTCGACGAGCTCGGAGAGGCGTTTCGAACCGCTGCCGCCACCACGAGTTCTACGGCCACTCAAGCCGCTGCTGAGCCTGGGACTGAGGGCTCCGATCCCGCTCCGCGCGTTTCGGTGCAGGCATGAGCGACCTCGACACAGGTCCAGCGGCACGCGCCGGATTGAGCGAAGACGGATCAGGTCAACCCGGTGACCCGGTAATCATCTGGAGCACGATGCTCGACGAGTTCGAGAACTGCCTCGATCAGCAGGCTCTAGAACTCGATAGCGCCGTAGACGCCGGACGGGTTACCTACGAAGTCATCCCATTCAGAGCGCCCGAGCAGTCGCCGCCAATACCCGATGAGGTTCGCCGACGCGCCTGGGATTTAAGCGAACGCAACGACACTCTCATAGCCCGGGCGCGCCGCATCACGAAAGCCTCCGAGCCACGCCAGGCCCATCGACGTCCTCGGACCTGGCAAGCGAGCGGATCGACGGGCGTCTTCGACGAACGTGCCTGAGGGGTGACGTGGCCGTGCTGGCGACCGATGTCCCGACCACCGTACTGATCGTTGGAGTTCTCATCCTCGCCGCGACCACGGCGATCTCGGCGCTAGCTCTACCACCGATCACCCTGTCACTTCGGCGTCGGCGTTCGCGGCCAACACGACCACTTCCAGTCACTGCCCCGGACAGATACGTTCCGGCCACATACCGCCGTGTCATCACTGGACAACCTGCGAGTCTCCCGCCAGTTGACCTACCGGCAGATTCTCGACAGACAGCCGGGTCGACGGACGATCATCCGACAAGCGACGAGGTCGCTGCTGCACAAGCCCTCATTGAGCAGCTCATCGAAGAAGAACCACAGCGGTTAGCTGACTTGATGAACAGCCTGATCCGCGCCGACGATCAACAATTCCGCCCCGGAGCGCACTGATGCCAACATCCCACCTCGAACCCCAGTTCCAAACCGTGAGGGCATTCGATGCTCCCGCCCTCCCCCCACTCGCAGCCGTTCGCGATCGGCAAGCTGAACTGGAAGAACGCTCGACGAAATTGCGCAAAACCGGTTACACCGAGGGTCACGCCGCTGGACTAGCTGCGGGAACCGCAGAGGTTGAACAAGTCATCGCGAAGCATCAAGTCGCCGCCGACCGCCTCGCAAGTGCCGCCAAGGCACTCACCTCGGCAACCGCCGAGCTGGCAGCCCGCGATCAGGTCACCCTCGTGGAGCTTGAGCAAGAGGCCATCGCAATAGCACTTGAACTCGCGACCGGCGTGATCGGCCGCGAGCTGGAACTCACCACCGCACCCGTCCTAGACGCACTAGACAGAGCAGCCGCCCTGCTGCCTGAGCGCGGGGCTCCGAGTGTTCGTGTCCACCCCGAGGATGCAGCAACCGCGCAGGAAGCGGTGGCTGGAAACATCATGACCTGGAGTAGCCAAGTCGAAGTCTGTCCGGATCCCAGCGTGGAGCTTGGTGGCTGTGTCGTCGACATCACCCCTTGCCGGATTGATGCCCAAATCGGCCCAGCCATTGAACGGCTGCGCGCCGCCCTCCGCTAACGGTACGGAACCTCCTTGCGTAGCCGCCCAGCACCGCACTGTCAGCTATGTGATCACACCGATCTCCGACACCACAACGGCCACCTTGCACCGAGCACTTGATGGGCTCGATCAACGGCAACAGGCAATCGCGTCCAATCTCGCCAATCTCGAAACGCCTGGCTACCAAGCGCTAGAGGTTGACTTCGAGGACAGCCTGCGGTCGGCCGTGGCGGCGAGCCGACCCGGCGAAGCGACGATCTCTGTCGGCGAATCACTCGCTCCCACGCGCCTCAACGGCAACAACGTCAACATCGACGTTGAGCTAATGGCGAGCTCCGAAAACCAACTTCGCCAACGCCTCGCCATCCAAGGCCTAAACGCCAAGTACCAGCTGCTGCGTACTGCGATCTCAGGTCGCTGACCCACCAAACCGACGACAGGAACTACTTGCCAACATGTCTCAGGTCTTCTCCACACTCGCTGTTGCCCAGTCGGGAATGGGCACCTACAAACTCTGGATCGATGCCGTCGCCGACAACGTTGCGAACATCGACAACGTTACGTCAACCGACGAAGCTGCGTTCCAGGAGCGCTTCTTGACCGTGTCGTCGGTCGATACTGGTGGCGTCACTGTCACCGGCGCGGCATTCGGTGACCCCAATGGTCGGCCGGTATACGAGCCCAGCAACCCGCTGGCCGACGACAACGGCATGGTTCGACGGCCCGACATCGACCTGTCCGATCAGATGGTCTTTCTGCAACTCGCCCAGCGCGGATATCAGGCCAATATCAACGTGTTCGAGCGAGCCCGCGAGTCATACGAGACCGCACTGAAGATCGGGCAGTAGTCATGGCCATCGGACCAATCGCACCCGCCGCCATGACGGCGCTCACCGGTCTCAGCCCTGCTGCTGGAGCAAGCACGGCCGCCCCAACAACGGGAGCTGCCGAAGCAGGCGGCAACTCGTTTGGAGACATGGTGACCGACGCGCTCGATGGGCTTTCGGCCAGCCATGAGAACGCTGACCAGCTCGCAGTAAAGGCAGCGACAGGCGACCTGAACGCAGTTCATGACTACACGATCGCCGCTACCGAAGCCCAGCTGATGACCCAGCTCACCGTTGAAGTGCGCAACCGGGCCATCGAAGCGTTCAACGACATCATGCGGATGCAGGTCTGACTATGGCTGGAGTTTCAGAAAGCGGATTGATGAACGGCAGCAGCAACAAGGCCCTCGACACTCTGAACCGGCTAACCCCGATTCAGAAGATCGCACTCGGCGCAGCAGTTATGACCCTGATCGCGGGCGCCGTCGTATTCAGCCGATCCGGCAACACCGCGATGGCCGCCGTGTACACCGATCTCGAACCCCGTGATGCTGCCGCCGTCACCGAAGAACTCAATAGCCGGGGCGTCTCTTACGAGCTCACAGATGGTGGACGCACAGTGATGGTGCCGCGCGAAGACGTATACGACCTCCGGATCGGACTCTCAGCAGAAGGCCTGCCTGGTTCCAACGAAGGGTATGCACTACTCGACGAGCAGGGAATCACGACTTCGGAGTTCCGCCAGCGAATCGATTTCCAGCGTGCGCTCGAAGGCGAGCTGGCTATGTCTCTCCGTTCAATTGATGGCATCGATAGCGCCACTGTGCACCTCGCATTGCCAGATGACTCGGTGTTCATCGATGAGCCATCTCAGCCGACAGCTGCCGTGCTGGTCCAAACCTCTGGTACTGCCGATATCAGCAACGAACAGGTCGCTGCCATGGTGCACCTGGTCGCATACTCGGTCAAGGGAATGGAAGAAGAGAACGTAACAATCGCCGATGGCAGCGGCGCAGTGCTATCGGTCAGCGGAGACTCCGGTGGAGGCGGTTCATCGGGCGACGCTCGAAGCGACGCGACCAATGCATTCGAGCAGGAGATGTCAACGTCGCTACGCAATCTTGTTGGCCGCGTGGCAGGGTTCGAGAATGTGGCTGTCAGGGTGGCTGCCGAACTGGACCTCACCCAGCAGGAAGCCACCACCGAGACCTTTGACAGTTCCGACGCCGACGCGGGCGTTGTCGTCGCCGAAGCAACCGCTACCGAGACCTATTCGGGATCTGACGCTGGCGCAGTTGGCGGCGCCGGTGTACTCGGCCCCGACGGAGCTCCCGTAGCAGCTCCCGCAGCAGGCGACAGCACCTACTCAAAAGACAACGCCGAACGAACGTACGCGGTTAACCGCACAGTGGAGTCGACAACCGCAGCCCCGGGGTCAGTTACGAAGATGAGTGTTGCGGTGCTCGTCAACGAAGAAGCCGTAACCGAAGCACAACGCTTAACCATCGAGGCAATGGTTGGCACTGCTGCGGGCGTCGACCTTGCACGCGGCGATCAGGTGGTCGTCACCCGGCTGCCGTTCGACGAAACAGCCACCGCAGCCGCTCTCGCCGCAGCCGAAGAGCAGGCCGCCACAACTGCTTCGGCAGAACGCACCTCGATGATCCGCACGGGCATCATCCTTTTCGTCATCGTCATCGCAATGCTGCTCGCCTACCGCAGCACCCGCCGCGCCCGTCGGGAAGTGGCAACCCCGATCGACATCGGGGCAATCCGATCCGCAGAAGTTGAGACGCCTCAGCTGCCGCCAAGACCGCATCCCGCTCCGGCCCAGATCAGTCCCGCGACTGAGGCTTCACGCGAAGCGCTCGAGGAGCTGAGCACGTTGACTGACAGGCGACCTGAAGAGGTCGCCCAAATACTTCAAAGTTGGCTATCCGAGGAGGCCGCAAGCAAGTGACTGACACAGCTGTTCATACTTCCACAGGAAACGCCACCGCAGTACTGGAAGCCGGGGACCTACCGCCGGTTGATCACCTAACCGGCGCCCAGAAAGCAGCCATCGTATTGCTCAAGCTCGGGCGCGACCGGTCGGCCAAGATCATGAAGCTGCTGGGCGACCGGGAGGTCACACGCGTGACCGCCGAGATCGTGCAGGCGCAGTCGGTAAAGCGCGAGGAAGCCGAGGCATCGGTGGTGGAATTTGCGATGCTGGCCAAGGCAAACGATCAACTGGCAACTGGCGGAATCGACCGCGCTCGGGAGATGCTCGAGGCCTCAGTCGGCAGCGATCGGGCTGACGAGATACTCGACAACCTTCTGGTCACTCTCGCCAAAGCTCCGTTCGAGTTCTTGCGCAAAACCAACGCCCGACAGGTACTCAACTTCCTTTCGGGAGAACACCCGCAAACCGTCGCCCTCGTTCTGGCCCACATGCCGCCAGAGCAATCGTCGACGGTGTTGGGTGGTTTGGATGAGGATACCCAGCACGACGTGTCGGTCCGAATTGCCAAACTCGAACCGACCTCTCCCGAGGTGATCGCCCAGATGGAGACAACGCTCGAACGTCGATTTGGAGCAACGGTGATCCAGTCGAAGGTCGAGCGTGCTGACGGCGTCCAAACGCTAATTGACATCCTTAATCGCTCGGACCGAGCGACGGAGCGATCAATCTTTGAAGGCCTTGAAGACCAAGACGAGGAACTCGCCGAGCACGTTCGGTCAAGGATGTTCATCTTCGAAGACATCGTGTCCCTCGATGATCGCGCCGTGCAGCTGGTCCTTCGACAGGTCGAGAGCAAAGAGCTTGCAACCGCGCTCAAGGGAGTGCGAGCAGAGGTGAAACAGAAGATCACTACGAACATGTCTGAACGGGCCGCCCAGAACCTCACTGAGGAAATCGGGCTACTCGGCCCCGTGCGGATGAAGACGGTCGAAGAGGCCCAGGGCGCAATCGTCCGCTCGATCCGAGCGCTCGAAGAAAGCGGCCAAATTGTAGTCAGTCGCGGCTCCGAAGAGTTCGTCGACTGAGCTGACACGGCGACACCCAATGACAGACACGATCCCTCCTCCAGTTTCAAGCCTCGTCGCGCATCCTGCGGCCGCCCGGTCCGTGCAGCACCCGCGACTGCGGTCCCGCGTCGATGCCCTCAAACCGCTGCTCCAACCTTCGGCTTCTGGCCGTGTGGAGCGCATACTCGGGCTCCGATTCGACGTTGCCGGGCTCGACCTTCCGCTGGGCGCTGGAATTGAAGTCCTTGGAGCAGCCGGGCTAACGGGCGAAGTGGTCGGCTGTAGCACTGGCGAACTGACTTGTATGCCCTTCGGGGATCTGCGGGGTCTCCGAGTTGGAGATCGCGTGGTCAGTACGGGCGGCTCCCCCTCCACCCCGGTGGGAGAAGAACTGCTCGGGCGCGTCATTGACGCCCTCGGCAACCCTCTCGACGATGGCCCTGCCCTCGACGGACTGCCAACGGTGACCCTCGACGGCGAGCCTCCCCACCCGCTCCGACGCCCGAGAGTGAGCGAACCGTTGTCGCTGGGCGTCCGAGTCTGGGACACGCTCGCCCCAATGGGCAAAGGTCAGCGCGTAGGAGTGTTCGCAGGATCTGGGGTTGGCAAATCGACCCTCATGGGCATGGTCGCGCGCGGTTCCCAAGCCGATGTCAACGTTGTCGCACTGATCGGCGAACGCGGCCGCGAGGTGCGCGAGTTCATCGAGGCCGAACTCGGCGAAGAAGGCATGCGACGCTCAGTTGTGGTGGTCGCTACCTCTGACACCCCGGCCCTGGTGAGGCTCCGAGCCGCGGCGACCGCGACCCGCATTGCCGAGTGGTTCCGCGATCGCGGCGACAACGTCGTACTGATGATGGACTCACTCACTCGGTACTGCATGGCTCAGCGCGAGATCGGCCTGGCAGCCGGTGAACCTCCGACATCACGTGGATATCCACCCAGCGTCTTCACTCTCCTGCC
>JAHRVJ010000122.1 GCA_019090765.1 Ilumatobacteraceae bacterium | reverse complement strand
GGAATCCAAGCGGCTACGAACATGTTGAACGTGGCGGCTGGCGAACCCGCTCTTCCCTACGCACCACTGCCGTTCTTCTGGAGCGATCAGTACGACAACCGGATTCAGTTCTTTGGTCGCGCTACCGCTGACGATGATGTGAAAATTGTCGCCGGGTCGGTCGCTGACAGAAAGTTCCTTGCCTTGTTTGGCCGCAACGGTCAACTCCATGGTGCGTTGGGGGTGAACGCGCCGAAATGGATCATGCCGACACGCAAACTGTTCAAGAAGGGCGCCACCTGGGAAGAGGCATTGGAGGCGACGGGCGACCTGTCCGCGTAGGCTCCTCGGATGACTTCTGCTGGTTCGCATCTGTCCAATGTTTGGGCCAAGACGACCGACCTTCAGGTTGCGAGCGGTCACGGCTGTTACGTCGTTGATATCAACGGCAATGAGTACCTTGATTTCACTGCTGGGATCGCTGCTGCGTCGACAGGACATTCGCACCCCAAGGTCGTTAAGGCCATTGCCGAGCAAGCAGAGCGGTTCGTCCACGCGCAGGCCAACGTTTATACGCACGACCTGCTTGAGCCGTTAGCCGGCCGGCTGGCTGACATCACCCCCGACTCGATCGACACCTTCTTCTTCACCACCTCTAGCGATGTAGCTCTAGAAACTGCTGTCAAGATTTCCAAGCACGCCACGCGCCGACACAACGTGATCGTGTTCGACGGCGCATTCCACGGCCGGACCCATTTGACCATGGCGATGTCGAGCTCACGGTCGATCGATCGGAAGGGCTACGGGCCGTTCCCGCCGGGCATCTTCGTGGCGCCGTTCCCTGACCCGCACGCCTCCGATCAGGAGGCCGAGATTTCCCGTGCGCTGCGGGGGCTCGATCGTTTGTTCATGACCCAAACCGATCCAGACGAGGTCGCCGCAATCGTTCTCGAGCCGGTGATCAGCGAGCGCGGTTATATCCCGACACCGGCTGCGTTCATCGCCGGCATCGCCGCACGTTGCCAGGAATACGGCATCTTGTTTGTCGCCGACGAGGTGCAATCTGGTTTCGGTCGCACGGGCAAGATGTTTGCTATCGAGTCACATGATGTCGAGCCCGACATCTTGTGCATGGCAAAGGGGATTGCTTCGGGGTTCCCGTTTGCTGCTATCGGTATGCGCCGTTCGATTGATGATCAGTGGCGGAAGGGCAGTCAAGGTGGATCATCGAACGGCAATCCGATCGGTTGTGCAGCGGCGCTGGCCACCATTGAGGTGCTCACCGAGCCAGGGTTTCTCGACAACGTGCATTCGCGCGGCACACAGCTGATCGATGGATTGCGCGACCTCCAGCAGCTTGATGATGGTCTGCGCCATGTCCGCGGCCGCGGGTTGATGGTGGCAACCGAGTTCGATACTTCCGAGCGTGCTGTTTCGATCGTCGAGCACTGTTTGAAGGAGAACCAGTTGATCCTGATGACAGCCGGAACGCGGAATCGCACTATTCGCTGGATGCCGCCCTTGGTCGTTACGACCGATGAAATCCGCGACGCGCTCAGCGCCTTCGCCGCCGCGATTCGCGCAACCAGTTGAGGTAGTCGTTGGCTCGTCTTGACGCATCGCGCATCGGAGTTTGGCGGGGCCTGCAGGCAATGGCCGGTGAAATCGGCCGCGGTATCGATGACGAGTTACGCGCCGATTGGGATATCCAACTGGGTTGGTTCGATGTGCTTGCGTCGCTTCAGCGTCTCGGTGGCCGGGCTCGTCCGTTTGATGTTGCAGCAGATTTGCGGATTCCACCGTCGAGCTTGAGTCGTCGTTTCGATCGTTTGGAAGAGGAAGGGTGGATTGCGCGGCATCACCGCATTGACGATGCCGATCACCGCGCGATCGAGATCGAGTTGACCCGCACTGGTCGCCGGTTGTGGCGTGAGATGAACGTCAGCTACCGGCGGGCTCTACAGGCACAGTTCGCGCGCCACCTCGATGACTCAGAGATTGCTGACCTGAGGCGGGTGCTTGACCAGCTGATTCTCGAACGGGGAGCGATCGAGCCGATCATTGAGTAGCTGCAGAGCGGCCAACTCGGGTGGTCATGGCAGATAGCTTGGCGGGGTGCCCGCCATGTCGACCGTCATTTGGGTTTCGTTCGGCGTGTTATTCGGAGTTGTCCTGTGGAAAAGTGGCATTGCGATGCTACGAAGCATGACTTCAATGCCCCCGGCACCGCCACCGTCAGGTGAGATGCGTAAGATCAACCGTAGGTATCGCTGTGATGTGTGCGGAGTGGAGCTGAAGCTGCTACTAGCGCCTGACGAGGACCCCCCACCGCCCAAACATTGTCTTGAGGACATGGTCGAGGTCGCGCCGACCTTCGAATGAGGTAGCTCGCTCAGCTACGTTCGAACGATCTCAAGAGTTATCCACAGAACTGTGGATAACGGGCTGCTGTGGCTATCGCCACTTGGTGGCTGCAAAGAGCCCACCAAGGATCATTGAAAGACCGAGGAAGGTCGGCAAGTTGCTGTCGGTGAAGATCAGGTAGCGAGCCATGATCATGATGCCGCCGCCGATCAACAAGATGATCATGATTACGGGAATCCAGTTGGGCGGAACGAGCTGACGCTTGGTCTCTTTGGGGGTGTAGCGCGACGAAGCTGCAACGGCGTGCGCCTCAGTTTCGTGTTTAGGTACGTGACGGTCTTCAGGGCGCGTGCCCTTGGGGGTGACTCGTCCGCCGCCAGTCTTTCGTTTCGGGGGTGCCATCAATCGTTGAGCATAGGTGATCAAGTTCCCAGATGGTTCAACTGGCAGTTGGCCAGCCAGGTGAAGAAGCCATAATGCAGATGTGCAACACGTGCTTGTGATCGACAGCTACGACAGTTTTGTCTACAACCTCGTTCAGTATCTAGGCGAGCTTGGTGCCGAACCGGTAGTGGTTCGCAACGATCAGGTGACCGTGTCCGAGGCGATCGACCTCAACCCCGACGGTGTGCTGCTGTCGCCTGGGCCCGGCCGCCCGGAGAACAGCGGGATCATCTGCGACGCCGTCGAAGCATTCGCGACGATCGGTACTCCGGTGTTCGGGGTCTGCCTCGGGCATCAGGCGATCGGCCACGTCTATGGAGCGCAGGTGGTTGCGGCGCCCGAACTGATGCACGGTAAGACATCACCAATCCTGCACGAGGGCGAGGGTGTTTTTGCGGGGTTAGCCGCACCCTTGACTGCCACGCGATACCACTCGCTGACCCTGGCGCCCGACAGCATCCCGAGTGAACTGGCGGTGACTGCTACTAGCGCTGACGGTGTCGTGATGGGTGTCCGCCACCGCACGCTTGAGGTCGAAGGCGTACAGTTTCACCCCGAGAGCATCCTCACCGGACAGGGTCACGATCTACTGCGGAACTTTCTCCGCCGCGCCTGACCGTCACGGCTACTTCCCCGCAGAGCATGGGCTGGCTGCTACGGGATGGTCGTCGTTGTGGTGGTGCTTGTTGTCGAGGTCGTGCTGGTGGTACTTGTCGTGGAGGTGGTTGAAGTCGTGGTGGTCGCGATCTCCAGCGCCCGTCCGACTGTGAGAGTGATGGTTGTTCCCGGTTCGGTGAGCGAACCAACCGGGAGACTCTGGTCCGTAACACGACCGTCGACGGGGTCGCCAGCGGCGACATCGACATAGAAGACGCTGACTACCAGCCCTTCCTCGGTGAGGGTGTTGCGCGCTTGAGCTTCGGTGCGCCCAACCACAGGTGGCACGGTCACCGGTTCAGGCCCGCTGGAAACGATGATCAAGACGTTTCCGCCAATGGGCACCAACTCGCCCGCCCCTGGTCGAATCTCCATCACTGTGCCAGCTGGGACTGTGGCGCTCGACCTGACGTCTGTAGTAACAACGAACTCGTAGGGGGGTGCCTCGAGGAACGCTCGGGCGTCGGCCTCGGACATCGCGACGACCTCACCGGGCACCTGCACGCTTTGCGGTGGGGCAGCCACAACCAGATCGATAGCCGTTCCCTGTTTGGCGGGCGTTTCAGCAGCTGGATTACTGCTGGTAACAGTGTTTTCTGCGACGTCGTCACGTTCTTCGGTCGTCACTTCACCAATCTCAAAACCTGCGTCGGCGAGACGGGTACGCGCCTCTTCTAAGGAAACACCAACCACTTGCGGAACTGGAACCAGCTGCGGGTCAGGATTGAAGAAGACCTCAACGAGTTGATCCTCAAGGATCAACGTGCCAGCCACGGGAGTCGTACGGTGGACGAATCCGATCGCCACAAGAGCGTTCTCTTCGGCAACAGTGGTGTAACGGATGCCCTTCGAGTCGAGATCACGGGTTACCTCGGCGAGGGGGAGGTTGTTGTAATCCTCGAGTACGGACTGAGTCGGTTCGTCGGCGTTCTCGTCGTCGCTGAGGGTCTGAAAGAGCAGGACTCCGCCGACGACCAGCAGGATCAGGGCAACAAATGCCGCTAGTGCATACCAACCGGTTT
>JAHRVJ010000121.1 GCA_019090765.1 Ilumatobacteraceae bacterium | reverse complement strand
GAATGGCGGGAGAGGGTTCGGGACTCGGTTGCGCGCTGGACGGGTGGGCGCTGTTAGGCGTCGGTGTCGGAGGTGATGCGTTCGGTGACGACTTTGCTGGAGCCCCCGGGCTGCATGCTGATGCCGAGGAGACAATCGCCGGCTTCCATTGTCCGTTTCTGGTGCGACACAACGATCAGCTGAGCGTCTTTACGGAACTCCTGGATCAGACCCAGGAATCGGTGCAAGTTGATGTCGTCGAGCGCCGCTTCGACCTCATCCATCACATAGAACGGCGACGGACGAGAACGGAAGACCGCAAACAGATACGCCAAAGCGGTCAGGCTGCGCTCGCCGCCTGAAAGTAGCGACAGCTTCTTGACGTTCTTGCCGCTTGGTTTCGCTTCCACCTCAATGCCGGTGTTAAGCATGTCGTTAGGCGCAGTCAGCTTCAGCTTGCCGGTGCCGCCAGGGAACAGCAGGCTGAACAACTGGGTGAAGTTCTCGCTGACATCGCTGAAGGCCGACGCGAACACTTTTTGGATTTCGGCGTCGACCGCGGAAATTACCCGCGCCAACTCCCGTCGGCTCGAGCGCACATCTTCAAGTTGTTCTTCGAGGAATGTGTGGCGCGTTTGTAGCTCGTTGAACTCTTCAAGTGCGAGCGGGTTGATCGGCCCGAGTAGTCGCAGCTCACGCTCGAGTTCGCGCACCCGGCCAGTTGGAGTAGCCCCGTCGGGAAGTTCGGGCATCCCGGCAGCTTCTGCCACGGCCGGCTCAATGTCGAGATCTCGACGGAGCCCCTCGACGGCAGTTTCAAGCCGCAGTTTGGCTTCGGCCTCCCCCAGTTCGGCCTGACGTGCACGCTCTCGCGATTCGTCGAGCCGCTGTTCGCTCTTGCCTCGGGCGTTGCGTAGCTGATCGAGTTGAGTTGTTAGTCCACGAACCTCATCACTCTGGCGGCGACGCTGCTCAACCAGCTTAAGGTGGACGGTCTCGACCACTCCACGGTGCATTGCGACCAGTTCCGTGAGCTGGTCGATCGCCCCGATGGATCGCTCGATTTGGACGCGCTGGCCCTCCGCGGCAACACGGGCTTCGGCATCAGCCGACAACCGGGTTTCGGTCTCTTCGATACGCCGTTCAAGTATTTGACGCCGCTCGATCAGACCGGCGTTACGAACTTCAAGGTCTTTGCGACGCGACCCCAACGTTGCGGCGCGGGATTCGAGCTCGGCACGTAGCTCACCACGAGCACGTGCTGCGGCCGACTCCGCCTGCTCATCAGACTCAAGTGCTGGCAGTAACGCGTCGAGCTCTCCGATTCGCTGGTCATCGCGCTCGATTCGCGTCCGCACGTCAACCAGAGAGGTCTCAAGGGTGTCAATTTCAGCGCGCAGCTCACGTTGTTCACCTTGAGCCTGCGCCAACCCCTCCGACGCCGCGGTAAATCGGGCATCGTTCGCATCGAGGCGCTGGGTGAGATCCTGTTCTACGTTCCGCGCTGCAGCGAGCGCCTGGTCAGCCGCAGCCACTGCGCCGACGGCTCTCTCGAATGCTGCCGTTGCGGAGTCCGAGTGCTCGATCGCGTCTTCAAGAGCAGCGGCAGTAGCACCACTTCCAGCGGCCCCGACTCGCCACCCGCTTAGCCCGAATCGGTCACCATTGCCCGTGACAACGACAAGATCGGGCCGGAGCAGAGCAGCATCGACCGCTTCACCGACATCATCGATCCGCACCGCTGAACCAAGTAAGCCATCAAGTAGTGCATCGACACCACTCTTCGATGAGCGGGTATGAGGCCTCACAGCGTCGCCGACAGTCGGCGCGTCGGGGGCGGCCGGGGTAGCTCCGAGAGCGATCACTGCGCCGCTGGTTTCCGAACTGCGAAGCGCGTCAAGAGCCCGGCGGCCGGACGACGGGTCGTCCACGACTACCGCGGTCAAGGACTCGCCGAGAGCAGCCTCAACTGCGGATTCCCAGCCGTCGTCTATCTCAATCAGATCGAGCAGCGTTCCCAATACCCCGTCGACCCCAGCAAGGCGTTCGGCGCCGGCACGAGCGCGTGCGGCGTCGAGCGCCAGCTCAAGTGCCTCAACTCTCGCTGACCAGCGAGAAGACTCTTCTGCGGCGTCGTTACGTTCGGACTGGCATTGATCGCGGGTCGCCTGAGCGTCAGCGAAAGAACTCTCGGCCACCTCGACGTCCTTGACCAGTGGCTCTTCGATCGCTCCCGCATCTTCGCAATCGGCGCGAAAGCGGATCATGTCGTCGGCGCTCGTGGCCAACTTGGTTGCCAAGGATTCGTTTCTGGTTTCGAATCGATGCAGCTCGCCGGTCGTCCGCTCGCGGGTCGCCTTCACCGAGCGCAACTCGCCGCGTACTTCGGCTGCTGCGCTGGCCGCTTTGGGGCTGGACTGATCCGATCCGACCGCCTCGAGCATGGTCGAACGCTCTTCGGCGAACGTCTGCTCATCGACCAGCAGTTCCTCAGCGGCCGGTTCGATCTCGACCAGCTCGGCTGATACCGCCACGAGTTCGTCAGCGAACCTCGACGCATCAGCTTCAAGGTTGGCGACTACTCCAGCATCAAGTAGCTGGCCCTTGTCTCGTTCTAGCGAGCGACGCCGCTCGACGAGGACTGCCGCAATACCGCGGGCACGCTCGCGCAGGTGCTCCACGTGCACGAGCCGGTCGCTGACATCGCTCGCACCCCGCGCCGATAGCTGCGCCTCGATTGCCATGATTTCGGTATCGAGTGAGGCCAGCGACGTTTTGAGATCAGTCTCAGCTGCAGCGCTGTCGATCTTGGTAACCGCAAGTGCCTCTAGCTTTGCTCTCCAAGACGCTATTTCGCGCCCAGCGACATAGGTCTTGACCTCGGTCAACTCAGTTATCAGGCCGCTGTGTCGTTCTGCGGCTTTGGCCTGGCGTTCAAGTGGGCGCAGCTGACGGCGAACCTCCCGCAACAGATCTTGGACGCGCAATAGGTTGGCCTCGGTGGCATCAAGCCGCCGCTCAGCCTTTTCCTTACGCTTGCGGTACTTCAGCACTCCGGCCGCTTCTTCGATGATCGCCCGCCGCTCCTCGGGGCGAGCGTTCAGAACAGCATCGATTTGGCCCTGGCTCACAATTACGTGTTGCTGACGCCCAACGCCCGCATCGGACAGCAACTCTTGCACGTCGAGCAGCCGACACGACACACCATTGATCGCGTACTCCGAGTCGCCAGATCGAAACAGCACCCGGGTCACGGTGATCTCGGTGAGGTCTACGCCCAGCGTGCCGTCGGAGTTGTCAATGGTGATACTGACTTCGGCTCGGCCTAAAGCCGGGCGAGTCGCAGTTCCGGCGAAGATTACGTCGTCCATCTTCTGGCTGCGTACCGCGCTCGGCGCCTGCGCACCAAGCACCCATGCCACGGCGTCAACAACGTTCGATTTACCCGAGCCGTTCGGCCCAACCACAACGGTCACCCCAGGCTCGAGGAGCAGGGTCGTGTTGTCGGCGAACGACTTGAACCCCTTCAGGTTGAGACTCTTCAAGAACACAGCAGCCCGAAACTACCCGTTCGACCAGCTTCTCCCTTGAATACCCCCAACTCTAAGCGCCGCCCGCACCGCAACTAGGTGGTCGAGCACGTCGTTCAGCATGGCCAATTCAGCGCTGACAGACACCGCAATAGTGGGTACCGCGACCGCCCGTGACTGTTCGCTGTATCCAGCCGCGGCCGCACGTAACGCAGCGCAGACCGTCGCGGCCGTACACGTGATGATCGTCCTGATACGAACCGGTCTCCCCCATCAGGTCGACGTACTGGGCGTCGCCTAG
>JAHRVJ010000013.1 GCA_019090765.1 Ilumatobacteraceae bacterium | reverse complement strand
GACCTCGACATCGAGGCTGCCGGGCGCGCGGCAACACATTCCATGGAGTTCGACCGCGCGGCCAGCGTTAACGCAAACGCTGCGGTAGCCAAGGAGCTAGCTGCCCTTGTGCGAGAGGCCGCCGATGCTGCCAATGCCGCCCGCTCATAGGCTCACCGACATGCTCAAGCAAAACGTTGCAATCGTCGGGGCGGGGATCGGTGGGCTCAGCGCGGCACTTGCCATCGCCGATGCCGGCACGGCTGCGGTTACTGTCTTTGAGGCTGGCGAGCGTGTGGGAGGTCGTGTTGATTCGGGTCCGTTCGCCGGGCTCGATCACATTGATGCTGGTCCCGACGCGTTTCTCGCGCGGGTCCCCGAGGCCGTCGATCTTGCCACCCGAGTGGGGCTCGGCGATGCACTGGTTTCACCGGAGCCGGTTGGGGCAGCGGTTTGGTACAACGGCCTCCAGCCAATTCCCGAGGGTCTGCTGCTAGGTCTGCCCGGCAAGATCATGCCGCTAGCCACGTCGCGCTTGCTCTCTTGGAAAGGCAAGCTACGCGCCGGCCTTGAGCCATTGATCCCGCGGACCTCCATCGAGCCCGACTCAGTCGGAGCGTTCGTCCGGGCCCGCTTCGGTAACGAAGTGCAAGAGCGGCTCGTCGATGCACTCGTTGGCAGCATTTACGCAACCGACACCGACAACTTCAGCCTTGCTGAAGTTCCTCAACTGCATGCTGTTGCGGCGAAAAACCGCAGCATGCTCCTCGCGGCGCGGCGCCAGCGACCGCCCGCAGGCGGCACTGCGACGGCCGCGGCTAGCCCTGTGTTCGCTGTTCCCCGCGACGGCGTTCACGCACTAATCGCAGCAACTGCCAACGCCGCCACTGCGGCTGGCGTTGAGATCAAAACGTCTTGCGAAGTTGAGCGCATCGAACGCATCGCCGCGTCGGACGAGGGAGCGGCCAGCAAGAGCTGGGCGATCAACGGCGAACCCTTCGATGCAGTAATTCTGGCCACCCCACCAGCGGCATCAGCAATGCTCATCGCTGAGGCGGTTCCTGACACGGCGAGCCTGCTCCACCAGGCCGACTCGGCTGATGTCATCATGGTGACGTTGCATGTCCCTGCCGAGCAGTGGCCCAAGCGGTTAAGCGGCCTGAGCGGATACCTCGTGCCGAAACCAGTTCAGCGATGGGTGACCGCAGTATCTTTCGGGTCCCAGAAATGGGCCCATTGGCGCCCTCCAAGTGGTGGCGAAATCCTTCGTGTCTCACTCGGACGAGACGGTCGCGAGGTGCTCCAGTTAAGTGACGAGCAGGTTGTCGCCGCCGTGCTAGAAGACCTAAAGACGCACCTCGAAATCGAGTTTTCACCGCTTGAGGTACGTGTCACGCGCTGGCCTGGAGCGTTCGCCCAATACCGTCCACGCCACGCCGCCTGGGTCGAATCCGTTGAACGTTCTCTTCCGCCCGGGTTGTTCGTCACCGGATCGGGCTACCGAGGAATCGGCATTCCAGCATGTGTCCGCGATGGCACCAAGACCGCCGCTGAATCGTCCACGTTCCTCAACCCGGAAATTTCTGAATAGCCTGGACAGATTATGGGTGTGAGTCGCGTAGCTGGGAGGTTCGGCCGAAACCGGTTCACCCTTGCCGGAATCATGGCCGTGTTGCTGGTCGCGGTGGGTGGCATCTTCCTCGCTTGGGATCTAGATCAGTCTCCCGAGACCATTGCTACCGCCAGCGAACAGTCCGAAACCACTCAGCCTCCAACGACGCAGCCACCGCCCACGACCAGCACAACTACGACCACGACAACCACTTCGACAAGCACCACCACCACGACAACCACAACGCTGCCTGCTCAGCAATCCCAGCCCGTCGCTCCCCCAGCTGACCCATACGGCGCTGAAGACCTGGGACAAATTGGGAGCATCGTGATCCCCAAGATTGGCATCGAGTCACCATTGCTTGAGGGCATTCGGTTAACCACGCTCGATCAGGGACCTGGCCACTGGCCCGGTTCGGCAACCCCTGGCCAGGTCGGCAATGTCGTGATTGCGGGCCACCGCACAAGCCACGGTGCCGAATTCTACAACCTCGACAAGCTGGCCCCGGGTGACGATGTCATCTTCAATACCGAAGACGGCGAAGTCACCTACAAAGTCACTCGAACTCATGTCGTTAATCCCGACGCGATGTGGATCGTCGATCCCACGCCCACCGCCACGGCAACGCTGTTCGCCTGCCACCCGCTCGGTTCAACCGCCCAGCGCATCGTCGTCAATCTCGAACTCGCCTCTTGACCGACTCCCCCGCCGATCGGGCCTCCATTCGCGACCGTCTAGCGCGGCCTGCGCTCGCCTTGGCTGCGGGCACTCTCGTCGGACTCTCGATGCCCCCGTGGGGATTCTGGCCGCTAGCGATAATCGGCGTGATCTTGTTCGAGGTTGCTCTTGGAGCCAACCCCAGCCGACGCGATCGAATGCTGCTGGGCTTTCTGTTCGGAGCTTCGTGGACCTACCTAGGCATGTTCTGGATGATCCAGCTGACGATGCCCGGCTACTTCATTGCCGGGTTGGTGTACGGCGGCTACCACTTGCTGGCGGCCCTCATCGCTCCGAGTGGTAACTGGCGGGTCATCGGACGTCCTGCGGCCCACACACTCGCCGAAGCTCTGCGGTTTTCGTTTCCCTTCGGCGGCGTACCACTCGCCTCACTCGGCATGTCACAAGTCGATGGGCCATTCATGGGAACAGCCCGTATTGGTGGGGTGATCCTGATCACGTGGATCGTGATGCAACTCGGGTTCGCGTTGGCTGGCCCCGCACCGGGCGTACCCGGATTCGCCCGCCGGTTCCGACCGGGAGCATCGGGAGCGCCGCATGGGGCGATCGCCTTCTTGCTGATCGTGCTTCTGGTCGTTGTCGCGGCCGTTGCGCCGCGCGGCGCAACTACGGGTGAGACGCTGCGCGTCGCGGCGGTACAAGGTGGCGGGAAACAGGGCACCAGCGCCCTGGACGTGCCCTCCATCGAAGTCACCAATCGCCACCTCGATGCGACGCGCCTTATCGACCCAGACCTCGACCTCGACCTAATAATCTGGCCTGAGAACACCATCGATACACCCGTTTTTGCCGGATCGACGATCCACGATGCAATCACTGTCGAAGCCGCGCGACTCGGCGCCCCGATCGCCGTTGGGATCACTGAGGAACGCAACGAAGGAACCCGCCGCATCAATTCTCAGGTCATCGTCACACCTGATGGCGACATCACCGCCCGCTACGACAAGGTGCGTCGCGTTCCATTCGGCGAATACGTTCCTCTGCGCGGTCTCCTTGAGGCGGTCGGCGCCCCCCTTGACCAAATTGGACGCGACGCAGTCGCTGGAACGGGGCCCGCATACATCGACCTCCCTGACGGAACGCGGCTCAGCGTGGTCATTTCCTGGGAGATTTTCTTCGCCGGCCGCGTCCGTGAGGGCGTCAAGGAAGGCGCCGAGGCAATCCTCAATCCAACCAACGGAGCGAGCTATACCGGAACAATTGTGCAAACTCAGCAGGTGGCGTCAAGTCGGCTACGCGCGGTCGAGACCGGTCGCTGGGTAGTACAAACGGCTCCGACCGGATTCTCGGCGGTGATCGACTCCGATGGCAAGGTGCTCCAGCGCACTGCCGTAAGCGAGCAGAAGGTGCTGATCGACGAAATCGAACTGCGTGATGGCAACACCTGGTACACCAACATCGGCGACGGACCCATCATTTTTGCACTCTTGCTGACACTGGCAGCTTCGATCTGGTTCAGTTCTGATCGACGGAATCGGGCGGGCGCTCAACCTCCAGCATCAGCGTGACCGGCCCGTCGTTGACGAGAGCCACCCGCATGTCAGTTCTAAATCGGCCGGCCTCAACCGCGGCGCCTAGGTCACCCAGAGTTTCGACGACTAGCTCCACTAACGGTTCGGCCTGTTCAGGTCTGCCCGCGGCGACCCAACTTGGCCGCCGACCCTTGGTCGTGTCGCCATACAACGTGAACTGACTAACCACCAGCACCTCGCGAGGCGCGGCGCCTGAACCATCGCCGGCGTCGCCGAGCGACAGGTTCATCACCCCCGCTTCGTCGCCGAATATGCGCAGGCCCCAGATCTTGTTGGCAATCTTCACAGCCTCGGCCTCAGAATCACTGGGCGTGATACCGACCAGCACGCAGAGCCCCGCCCCGATCTTGCCAACGCTTTCCCAAGGCTGATCGCTTGTCGCGCGGCTCGTCACCTCCGCCTCCGTCACCCGCTGCACTAGTGCTCTCATTCCGCCAGCCTGCCATGTGCCGATCTCACGCTCCCGACACGTCTACCTCCGTGGCCTTAACAGCGACCCAGGTCTCGCCACCGACCCTCAGTTCGAGCGCGGTCGCAGCCGCCGGGGTGATGTCGGCGGCTATCCGGATGGGGCCGGCGAGCAGCACCCGAGTGATATCTCCGAGTGGGTCGATCGCCTCGACCGTGGCGCGCCAGGTGTTGCGCGGGCTGCCGTGCGGCTCGTTGGCGTGCAGCGCAATCGCCCGCGGGTGCACTGTTGCTAATACCGGTCCACTTGTGCCGGTGTGTGCGGCGTGCAACACAAACTCGGTGCCCACGATGGTGATCTCTCCGTTGTCGCAGATACCTGAGAAAAGGTTAGTCCCAGCGACATCAGCGACGTATGAGGTGGCCGGGTGCCGCCTGATTTCGTCTGGAGTCCCAACTTGGGTGACCTTGCCATCTTCCAGTACATAGATCTTGTCGGCCAGCAAGAACGCGTCGGTCGGGTCGTGAGTGATCAGCAGGCGCGGCGCGGCGCATCTATCGAGGTGAGTAGCCAGCATGCGGCGCAGGCGGGCGTGAGTTGTTGTATCGAGGGCGCTGAGCGGCTCATCCAACAGCAGCAACGCTGGTTCGGCGGCCAACGCTCGTGCCAGCGCTACTCGCTGCGCTTGGCCACCAGACAACTCGGGCGGTCGACGATCGCCCATTTCGTCGAGGTCGAACGCTTCAAGCCAATCTTGCGCGAGCCGGTGGGCAGCCCGCCGATCGACTCCGCGGCTAATAGGACCGAATGAAACATTGTCAGTGACGCTGAGATGATCGAACAGCAGATAATCCTGGAACACAATGCCGAGGTGACGATCCTCGGACGGAACAAATACTCCGCGCTCGGAGTCGTCCAGCGGAACACCATCGAGCCGGATCTGGCCCGCATCCAACGCGACGATTCCGGCGAGACACTCAACCAGCGTTGACTTGCCGGCGCCGTTAGGTCCAAGTAACACGACCGTCTGACCCGGTTCGATCTTGAGCTCGACTTCTACCTCGAAGTGCTCGTCGCGGCGAACGACGATGTGGGCTTCCAGACCACTCATCGCTGACCCCACCAGCGGTCGCGGAGCCCAACGAGCACCAGCATCGAGATAGCGACAAGTACGAGGCTGATCGCGATCGCGGCTCCCCGGTCAGATTCAAGACCGACGAATACTGCCAGCGGCAGCGTCTGCGTACGCCCTTGAAGATTGCCAGCGAACGTGGCGGTGGCGCCGAACTCTCCGAGTGCCCGCGCCCAAGTGAGGACCAACCCACCGGCCAGTGATGGGCCGATCATCGGCAGCGTCACCCTTCTGAAAACCGTCAAGCGGGAGGCGCCCAGCGATGCCGCGGCAGCTTCGTATCGCTGATCAATACTGGCGAAGGCTGCCTCGACAGTGACGACTAGAAATGGCATCGCGACAAATGTGTTCGCCACGATGACGCCCCACAGCGAGAAGGGCAGCAGAAATCCGGTCGAGTCATAAATCGGCCCGCCAACAAGGCCCCGTCGCCCGAGCGCGAATAGCAGCGCTGCGCCGCCGACGACCGGCGGGAGCACCATTGGCAGGGTGACCACTGCTCGCACGAATCTGCGCCCGGGAAAGTCAACTCGGGCGAGAAGCCACGCGAGCGGCACGCCAAAGATGAGCGAAATCAGCGCCGCCGCGATCGAGGAGATCAGCGACAGCCGGAGGGCGTCGAGCACCACATCGCTAGTCAGCAGTTCGGGAAGGTCGCTCCATGGTGTCTGCTTCAACAGCCCGGCCAACGGGATTAGGAAGAAAACGGCGCCGAGTGCGGCCAATGCGACCAAGATGGTTGGCGGGCGAGTACGGACAGATCGACCGCGGCCACTGGCGGAGCTCATGGAGACCCGAATCCGGCCGCGGTCATAATTCCCTGACCTTCGGTTGACAGGACAAAATCGACGAACAGTTCTGCCAGCTCCTGGTTCTGAGCAGCCGTGAGTGTTGCGATCGGATACGTGGCGACAATGTTGACATCAGCGGGGATTTCAATTCCATCGACGCCGGCTGTCGCCTCGATGTCGGTGACGTACACGACACCTACATCAAGTTCATCCGCACCGATCTTGGTCAACAGCGCCCGGACATCTGCCTCGTTGGTATCAACCGATGCCTCGACCCCCGCTGTGGCGAGCATCTGCTCTGCGAACTGTCCACATGGGGCGCTTTCATTGCAGAGGCCCACGAGCAAGTTCGAATTGCCCAGATCCTCCACCCCTGAGACTCCACCGGGGTTGCCGGCCGGCACCGCGAGGCTCAGCGTGTTAGTCGCGAATGTCGCGGGATCGCTGCCAAGCTCCCCTCCCTCGTCGACTCTTTTCATGTTTTCTTCGTTGGCCGAGGCGAACACATCAGCGGGTGCCCCCGCCAGGATCTGCTCGCGCAGAGTGGAACTCCCCGCCAAGTTCAGTTGCACATCTGCACCTGGGTATTCGTCTTCGAAGGCTTCAGCCATCAACGTGAACGTATTGGTCAGCGACGAAGCGGCGAACACCACCACTTCACCTGCGAACTGGCCGCTCGGCTCAGGTGACGCGCCACTTCCACAAGCCGCGAGCGAGAGCAACGCTGAAGCGCAGACCCCCCACCAACCCAAACGCACTTTCCACTCCTCCACTAATAGTCTCAATGAGACTACCATTGGGGTTGTGACGCCCTCTCTTTCGCTCAACGAGTGGACAGTGCTGGCGCTACTTGGGGAGGGCGCCGCCCATGGTTTCGCCCTTGCTCGCGAACTCGAACCAACGAGTGACCTCGGGCGCATCTTTATGGTCCACCGCCCTCTCGTCTATCGCGCCCTATCTCGCGTTGTAGCACTCGGCTTGGCCGAGCCGCACTTGACCGAACCCGGGGTTGCAGGGCCGCGACGCACTCAGCACCGACTGACCCATACGGGTCGAGCAGCGGTCGCCGCATGGCTAGCGACGCCGGTCGATCATGTGCGTGACCTCCGAATCGAATTCCTCTTGAAGCTCCGCCTCAACGAGCGGTCACACCTTGATCATTCGAAATTGGTACATCATCAACAAGCAGCGCTCGCCGACACCATCAATCAACTAATCGAGGTTGGCCAGGATGCCGACGTTGTTGATCTCTGGCGGCGTCAAAACGCTCTCGCCACGTCAGCGTTCCTGACATCGCTCAATAACGGCGTTCAGCCATAGCCGGTTCTAGCCCTGGATACGCGGTCCGGGTCGAATCGACACGCTCCACCGGCTACCGCCTCGTATCCCCACGCCGATAGCCTGTTGCGGATGTCATCGGCCGGTCCCGATCCTGATGCCCCGCTCAAGATCGCATATCTTACTTACCGCGGTAAGCCCCACGTTGGTGGCCAGGGTGTATACACCCGCCACCTCACCAAGGCGCTGTCCGATCTCGGTCACACGATCGAGGTACTGGGCGGTCAGCCGTACCCCGTCCTCGATGACCGTGTAGAACTAACCAAGTTGCCAAGCCTCGATACCTTTAACGAGCACTACCCAGGCCGGCTGCCCGGATTCTGGGAAATCAGGAACCGCGAAGACATCCTTGAACTCGCCCAATTTCTGTCAGGCACGTTCCCAGAACCGCTCGCGTTCAGCGCCCGCGCCGCACGCAATCTGATTCCGCGCGCCGGGGAGTTCGACCTCGTTCACGACAACCAGTGCCTCGGTTACGGCATCTTGAAGATCGAAGAGCAGATCCCGACAATTGTCACGCTGCACCACCCGATCACCAAAGACCGCGAACTGGAGATGAGCCACGCCAAGACGCGGCTCAAGCGGTACTCCGTGGGCCGCTGGTATTCGTTCGTGAAGATGCAAGGCAAAGTCGCCTCGAAGCTGCCGCGGATCGTTGTGGTCAGCCAGAACTCGATCAACGACATCCACAAGGACATGGGTGTCAGCATCGACCGCATGCGGCTGGTGCCGGTGGGTGTCGACCCCGAGCTGTTCAAACCACTCGATCACGTCACGCGCAAACCTGGCCACTTGATCACAACGGCCTCGGCCGACGTTGCACTGAAGGGCTTGCCCTACCTCCTCGAAGCAATGGCCAAACTCCGCACCGAACGCGACGTGACACTCACGATCATCGGCAAGCCACGCCCTGGGAATTCGATGGATCTGATCAAGTCCTACAACCTTGAGCCGCATATCGAATTTGTCTCCGGGGTTCCCGATGAACGTATCGTCGAGCTCTACGCCGAGGCTGAGATGGCCGTCGTACCGAGCCTGTACGAAGGGTTCAGTCTCCCTGCCATCGAAGCCATGTGTTCGGGCACACCGCTAGTAGCGACTGACGGCGGAGCGCTACCAGAGGTCACCGGCGCCGACGGCGAAACCGTCCTCCAGTGCCCAGCGGGAGACGTCGACGCGTTGACAGCGGCAATAGCTCGCGGCCTAGACAATCCGGAACTACGTGCCAGGATCGGTACTGCCGGGCGCCAGCGGGTGCTTGAGCGGTGGACGTGGAAGCGTTGCGCGGAAATGACCGTCGATCAGTACCGCGAGGTGCTGGCGATGCCAGCAAACGTGGCCAAACTCAAGCGCAACGGACGAATCTAGAATGCTCACAATCCGGTTCGATCGGCTCGGCCTCGCGCCCGGCGACAAGGTTCTTGATGTCGGAGCTGGCTTTGGCCGACATGTATTCGAGTGTGCCCGACGCGGCGCCGATGTGATCGCCCTCGACTACGCCGCCGACGAAGTATTCCAAACTCTGTCAACGCTTGCCGCGATGACCGAGGCTGGTGAACTCGACGGAGACCGCTTCCAAGGCGTGTTACGCGGTGACGCGACGAAGCTTCCCTTCGCCGACAACTCCTTCGATGTCGTGATTACCTCTGAAGTTCTTGAACACATCCAAGACGACGTCACCGCAATCTCCGAGATGGTGCGGGTGCTCAAGCCGAACGGACGATTCGCCGCAACCGTTCCGGCCTGGATGCCCGAGAAGATCAACTGGATGCTGTCAGAGGAGTACCACGCCCCGATCAGCGAAGGTGGCCATGTCCGCATCTATAGCTCAACAGAGCTGTCAGCGAAGCTCCGCACGGCAGGCCTTGAACTCCACGGCAGCCACCGAGCGCATGCCTTGCACTCGCCATACTGGTGGCTCAAGTGCGCGGTCGGGCCAACGAACAACGACCACCCGGCCGTCACCAAGTATCGAGAATTCCTTGAGTGGGACATCATGACCCAGCCCACATCCACCAAGATCGCCGACCGCGTACTCTCCCCAGCCTTGGGCAAGAGCATCGTGTTCTACGGGACGAAACTGTGAGCGCCGCTCCTGACCTCGCTGGCGTGTTGGGTGCCGCCGATCTGGCCGCCACGGCCGACCACCTAACGGGGTTACAACTCGAGTCCGGCATGATCCCATGGTTTCCAGGCGGCCATTGCGACCCTTGGAACCATGTCGAATCAGCAATGGCGCTCGATGTGGCTGGCTGCCACGCGGAAGCCGAACACGCCTACGAATGGCTAGCCGCGACCCAACGCCCCGACGGGTCCTGGCACGCCTACTACAACTACGACGGGTCGGTCGAGGACTCCAAGCTCGACACCAATGTGTGCGCGTACATCGCGACCGGGGTGTACCACCATTATCTCAGCACCTGGGATCGCGGCTTTGCCGAAAACCTTTGGCCAACACTCGAACGAGCGCTCGAATTTGTACTGTCGCTGCGCCGCGCCGACGGGCTACCGATCTGGGCGATTGAGCCCAATGAGCGCCCCTGGGACTACGCCCTGCTCACCGGATGTGCAAGCATCCAACACGCGCTGCGTTGCGGAGCGCTCCTCGGTGAGGCTCTTGGCGAACCGTGCCACGACTGGATCGATGCTGCTGACGTGATCACCTCAGTGATCCAAACCACGCCAACTGCGTTCGAATCCAAGTCCCGTTGGGCGATGGACTGGTACTACCCGGTCCTCACGGGAGCTCTGACAGGGGAGGCCGCCAAGGCGCGCTTGGCTGACGGATGGGACACATTCGCAATGGAAGGCCTCGGGATTCGCTGCGTCAGCGATGAACCTTGGATCACGGCCTCCGAGACCGCCGAATGTGCGTTGGCGTACGCGGCGATTGGCGACGTGTCAACAGCGACCGATCTACTGCGCTGGACGCGAACGCACCGACGCGAAGACGGCTCATACCTGACGGGCATCGTTTATCCAGAGGGCATCATCTTCCCTGCAGACGAGTGCACGTCCTACACCGCTGCCGCCGCGGTGTTGGCGGTTGACGCCATCACCCGCACTACCCCCGCCGCCAACCTATTCGCACCCCACTGAATCAGGTCCCGGCTGGACCACAGCCCTACAATCGAGAGATGCATACGACGGCGGCGCGGACCATCTTTAGTATCTGGAGTTGGTTTGTACTCGGCATTGTCGTGCTTGTATGGACACCGATCGTCGCGATCACCCGGCTCGTCACGATGCCGTTCGACAAAGGCGCATTCGCGGCCGGCTACATCTTCCGCAAGCTGGCCGTTGTCCACGAAAAGATGACGCCGCTCTGGAAGTTCCGCACCTCAGGAGAACTTCCCGACGACATGCGCCGCCCATATGTGGTCGTCGCCAACCATGAGAGCTTCGTCGACATTCTGCTGATTTCACATCTGCCGACTGAGATGAAATGGATGTCGAAAATTGAAATCATGAAGATCCCGCTTCTGGGCTGGATGATGCGCCTCGCCCGCGACATTCCACTCACCCGTGGCAGCTCCACGTCGGGAGTGGCCGCGCTCACTGCGTCGCGAGAGCGGCTCGATACGAATGTGTCGGTGATGATCTTTCCGGAAGGCACTCGATCAAAAACTGGCGAGTTGCGCAAGTTTCGCGGCGGGGCATTTCGTTTGGCAATCGAAGCTCAGGTGCCTGTGCTACCACTCGCGGTCTACGGGACCCGCGACGCACTTCGCAAGAACGATTGGCGTCTCGGCAACGCCAAGGCCGAAGTCCGCGTACTTGAACCAGTAAGTACCGAGGGGCTAACGATTGATGACATGCCCGAATTGCGCTCCAAGGTCCGCGAGATGATCGTGGCCGCCCGTGACGATCTCCGACGAGAGTTCGGCCACGGTGACGTACCATCGGCGAGAGACGCCAGCAACTAGATCCTCCGTTAGCTCACGCGGAGCAGGATTCTCAACGATCCGGTTGCCGACAATTCCGTAAAGTTCCCGGAGTTGATCGCCGGCAGGTAGATCTGTTCATACGGTGGCCGCCCGCCGTCGGCGGGGTCTGGAAATACATCGTGAATTGCTAGTGTGCCGCCAAGCGCAACATGCGGAGTCCAACCTTGGTAGTCGAGCCGCGCTGGTTCGTCACCGTGACCACCGTCAATGAACAGCAACGCGAGTGGTGTTGTCCAGGTCGCAGACACCGCGGGAGACCGACCGACCAGAGCCACCACGCTGTCTTCAAGCCCAGCGTCATGAATTGTGGCCCGGAAAAACGGCAACGTGTCCATCTTCCCAATCCGCTGGTCAACAACGGTGCCGTCGTGATGCTCCCAGCCGGCTTGATTCTCGTCTGACCCTCGGTGATGATCGAGCGCGTAGAGCACCCTGTCGGAGTGTTCCGCGGCATCACCAAGCCAAACTGTTGAGCGCCCGCAATACGACCCAACTTCGAGCATCGGAGCGTTGGGGACTCGCTGAGCGGCGTCGAGCGCGAATGTTCGCAATGCATCGCCTTCGTCGGCGGGCATGAATCCCTTGGTGGCCAGAGCCAGATCGCGACGTTCCGTGT
>JAHRVJ010000120.1 GCA_019090765.1 Ilumatobacteraceae bacterium | reverse complement strand
GAAATCGAGACGTTCATCAGCGTCGTATCGATCACATAGACGAACATCGCCATCGACAGGATCGCAAGAACCGCCTTGCTGGTGCCGCGGGCGTTGGAATCAGTCATGGGGTGAACCTAATCAATCACGTAGCATCGACACCGTGACCAGTAATGCAAAATCGCTAAAAATCGGTGTCCTCGGATGCGGCAACGTCGGAGCTGCCTTAGTGCAGCTTGTTGCTGCTCAGCGAGCCGTTGTCGAACAAAGAACAGGCCTTGACCTTCAAGTGACCAGAGTCGCGGTACGCAATATCTCGGCGCCGCGCGAGGTGACGCTTGATGATGGCGTTCTTACACGTGACGCACGCGACGTCGTGACAGACCCCGATATCGACATCGTGGTCGAAGCAATTGGAGGTATCGAACCCGCCCGCGAGCTGATTCTCGAAGCGCTCCGTCACGGCAAGCCGGTGGTTACGGCTAACAAAGAGCTACTGGCAAACGTGGGCGCCGAGTTGTACGAGGCGGCTGACCAAGCCGGGCTCGACCTGCTCTTCGAGGCGGCGGTTGCCGGCGGTATCCCAATCATGCGCGCGCTCCGCGAGAGCCTGCATGGCGAGCCGGTGCGTCGTGTGCTCGGCATCATCAATGGCACCACTAACTTCATCCTCACCAAAATGACCGACGCGGTTGCCGAAGGCGGAGACGCCGACTATTCCAGCGCGCTGAGCGAGGCCCAACGGCTCGGATTCGCCGAGCGTGACCCGACCGCTGACGTCGAAGGGTTCGATGCCGGAGCGAAAGCCGCGATCATCGCCACGGTGGCGTTCGGGGCCAAGGTCGTGGCGGGCGACGTTTACCACGAAGGCATCAGCAATGTGACGGCGGCTGAAATCGCGATCGCTCATCGCTTGGGCTATGTCGTCAAGCTGCTCGCGATCATCGAACGGGATTCGTCAAATGGCGACATCAGCGTCCGAGTTCATCCGGCGATGGTTCCTATCAATCACCCTCTGGCATCAGTTCGCGACAGTTTCAATGCGGTGTTCGTCGAAGGAGACTTTGTTGACTCGCTGATGTTCTACGGTCGTGGTGCAGGCGGGGCGCCTACCGCGAGCGCAGTATTCGGCGACGTCGTCGACGCCGCGATCAAACTGCGTTCAGGAACTCACGGGTCGCTCGGTGCACTCGGCCAGGCAACGATCAAGCCGATCGACGAAACGTCGGCAGAGTACTTACTTGGTCTCGACGTCGCCGATGAACCCGGCGTGTTGCATTCCGTTACAGGTGTGTTCGCGGCTCACGGGGTGAGCATTCGGGTAGCCGAGCAAGAGGGCAACGGACCTGATGCGCGATTGGTATTCATCACTCACACCGCGCGTGAGGCTGACGTGCAAGCGACGGTTCGCGAACTTCGTGGCCTTGAAGAGGTCCGCAACGTCGGTGGCCTCCTACGCGTTGTTGGCGACTGATCTGCGATGCGCTACCTGTCGACGCGAGGTGATGAGCCGGATCTCGGGTTCAACGATGTTCTCCTAGCTGGTTTGGCCAACGACGGCGGGCTGTATGTGCCCGAGCGCTGGCCAACGTTGGTCACTCCAAGCACGGCGCGCACCTATGTGGAGCGCGCGGTCGAAGTGATGCTGCCCTTTGTTGAACCCGATCTTGACGAGGCGACCTTGACTCGGTTGTGCACCGAGGCCTACGGCACGTTTCGTCACCCCGCCGTGGTTCCGTTGATCCAGATCGACCATCGGTTGTGGATTCAAGAGTTGTTCCACGGTCCAACCTTGGCCTTCAAGGACGTCGCACTGCAGCTGGTGGGGAGAATGTTCGATCATGTCCTCGCTGAGAGGGGCCAGCGAGTGACGATTGTCGGCGCCACAAGCGGTGACACTGGGTCGGCAGCCATCGATGCCGTTGCGGGTTGCGAAAACGTCGACATCGTGATTTTCTACCCGCTAGGTCGGACCAGCGACGTGCAACGACGCCAGATGACAACAGTCGACCAGCCGAATGCTCACGCGGTAGCGGTTGAGGGCACGTTCGATGATTGCCAAGACCTCGTCAAAGCAATGTTCAACGACGTTGAGTTCCGGCGTCGCAACAATCTCTCTGCGGTGAACTCGATCAACTGGGCTCGGGTCATGGCTCAGATCGTGTACTACGTCACCGCGGCCGAAGTGTTCTCCGAAGCCGTCACCTTCAGTGTGCCCACCGGCAACTTTGGCAACGTGCTTGCCGGCTGGATAGCCCGCGAGATGGGCGCCCCAATCAACGACTTCGTAATCGCGTCCAATACCAACGACATTCTGACGCGGTTCATCAACGACGGCGACATGTCGACGCGTGGAGTCGTTCCAACCCTGAGTCCGTCAATGGATATTCAGGTGTCGTCAAACTTTGAGAGGTTGTTGTTCGAGATGAACGGCCGCGACGGCGGCATGACAGCGGAACAGCTAATGCAGTTTCGGGCGCGCGGCAGCCTCGAATTGGAACCAGATCAACGCGAGCAGTTCATCACAGGGCACTTTCGTGCGGCAGCATTCGACGACGCGGCCACCCTCGCGGAGATCGCCCGCGTCCGAGACGAGACGGGGATGTTGCTCGACCCGCACTCGGCAACGGGCACAGCTGCTGCGAGGGAACTTTGCGGAGGCGATCAATCAACTTCCCCGGTGGTTGCACTCGCGACGGCTCACCCGGCGAAGTTCCCTGATGCGGTTGAACGGGCGACTGGCTGCAGCGTTGGCTTGCCTGACCACCTTGCCAATCTGTTCGATTTGGAAGAGCGCACACAGACTGTCGTCAACGACCTAGGCGCGGTCGAGGCGCTTGTCGAACAGCTCGTTTCCCGCTGACGTTGCCTGGAAGTCGGGCGCACTCTTTTCGATAACGTTGCGCTTGGGTCGATCTATCCGTTATCCTGGCTGTTGCTCGGTTCGACCGAGCCGCACCCCGAGTTCTCGGTTGTGTGCGAAGTCTCACCAGGGGTCAGTTTGTCGGGC
The DNA here is from genome assembly GCA_019090765.1 of Ilumatobacteraceae bacterium. Classification (GTDB taxonomy): domain Bacteria; phylum Actinomycetota; class Acidimicrobiia; order Acidimicrobiales; family Ilumatobacteraceae; genus Sva-07. Next base: position 5,936 of record JAHRVJ010000120.1, on the reverse strand, counting down.
GCGATTTGCGCCACACCCCTCCTCCTGGTAACTCGAATACTCGCCAGCACGAATTCGCTGAGCGAGAAGAGAGGAACATCGTGGCAGCAGCCGCACTCGAACAGTCCATGCTTGAGAGCAAGGACAAAGACACACTCTTGGAGATGTCCAAGGCGCTTGGCGTTAAAGCCAGTTCCCGCCTGAAGAAGGCCGACATCATCGCCAAGATTCTTGATACCACCGGACCTGCCGCCAGCGCGAGCGGTTCATCGCCGAAGTCTTCGTCGGCAGACGGCGATTCGGCCAAGCCCGGCAACTCAGCCGGCAGAGATCAGTCATCTGCTGATTCGCCCAATGAGTCAACTGCCAAGGAGCCGACCGGAAGCAAGTCCGCGAGGACATCTCCGAAATCGGCTGAAGCCTCACCCGTCACAGTCGGACCTGACGGCGAACCACTCGCAGACTGGGAAATCGAACTGGCATCGAAAGAAGGCGAAGCCAACCAAGGCAATTCGAAACAGAGTGACACCAAACAAGGTGACGACTCCAAGCGTGGTAATGCCCGACGAGGAAACAGCAATCGGAACGACTCCCAGTCCGATGGAGAGAAATCCGACGAGTCCCAGTCGAAGTCGAACAACAACGACGGCGGCAACTCCCAACCCCGCAATCGCAATACTGGACGCAACCGAAACCGCAACGACGGACAAGGTGGCGGTCGCGACAACGACCGCAATAACCAAAGTGGCGGAAATCGCAACGACGGTCAAGGTGCCGACGGCAGCCGTCGGCGTAGGCGTCGGCGCAAGGGACGCGGTGGCCAAGAAGGCCCACAGGGCGAAGACCTTGAGGTGCTCGATAACGAGGGTCAGCCACAGAGCATCGAGCCGATCGACGTAGAGGGCTACCTCGATATCCGTGACGAGGGCTATGGCTTCCTACGGATTAAGAGCTATTTGGCGCACAAGGACGACGCCTACATACCCGTCAGGATGACGCGCCAGTACGGGCTCCGTAGCGGCGACCACCTCACGGCAAAGGTCCGTCCGGCCAGCCGCAACGAGAAGAACCCTGGTTTGCTCGAGATCTATACCGTCAACGGTGGCGATCCGGAGCTGGCCAAGAAGCGACCCCATTTTGAGGATCTGACCGCTCTGTTCCCCGATCAGCGGTTGATGCTTGAGGATCCAAGCGATCCCTCGAATATGACCGCCCGCATCATCGACCTCGTCTCACCGATCGGCAAGGGGCAGCGCGGCATTATCGTGTCGCCGCCGAAGGCTGGCAAGACCACGGTGATGAAGACAATCGCGAAGTCGATCGAGCTGAACAGCCCTGAAGTTGAACTCATGGTGTTGTTGATTGATGAGCGGCCCGAAGAGGTCACCGACATGCGTCGCAGTGTTCGCGGCGAAGTGATTTCTTCAACGTTCGATCGACCGAGCGAAGAGCACACTAGGGTCGCCGAGATGACGATCGCCAAGGCCCGCCGCATGGTGGAAGCTGGCAAAGACGTTGTGATCATGCTTGACGGCATCACCCGCTTGAGCCGGGCGTACAACCTGGCGGCCCCCGCCAGCGGCAAGATTCTGTCGGGTGGTATTGATGCAGGAGCGTTGTACCCACCAAAGAAGTTCTTTGGTTCGGCGCGGAACGTCGAAGAGGGCGGGTCGCTGACCATTCTCGCGACGGCGCTAGTCGACACGAACAGTCGGATGGATGAGGCGATCTTCGAGGAGTTCAAGGGAACCGGCAACATGGAGCTGCGCCTCGACCGAAAGGTCGCTGAACGGCGCATCTATCCGGCGATCGATGTCGACGCGTCCTCCACACGTCACGAGGAACTGCTCTTCGATCGTAAGCAGCTGCAACAGGTTTGGAAGTTGCGGAGGGTGTTGTCGGGGCTCGCGGCCGACGGCAGTTCGGCGGCAGGTTTGGAGTTGCTCATTGATCGGCTCAAGACGTTCCGTACCAACGACGAGTTCCTCGCCGAGATCGCTAAACAGCCGTCGATGTAAGTCTGGGCGGCGGTAGCGTGTCTGGTCGATCTGTGATGACGATCGGGGGCAATCGGCCCGCCCGTTCAGCCATCCTCGAAAGGATCCAAAATGAAGACCGACATCCACCCCAACTACAGCGACACCACCGTACGTTGCTCCTGCGGTAACGAGTTCAAGACGAAGTCGACCGTTGACGGCGACCTCACTGTTGAACTTTGCAACGAGTGTCACCCGTTCTTCACCGGCAAGCAGAAGCTCGTCGATTCAGGTGGACGCGTCGAGCGCTTCAACCGTCGCTACGGCGCCCGTAAGAACGCTCCCGCCACCCCCGAAGAAGACTAAACCCAATCCCCCGAATCAAACGGGAGGGGTCAGACCCCTCCCGTTTGATTCGGGGGTTTTTTGGGTTTTCTGCTCAAGGTTTTCGGGAGTTGTGCCGATGGAGACTGGTCAGGGTTCGCGATGAATGAGGGGGACTATCCCGAGTGCCAGCACCAGAGTTGACAGAATCGAACGTCAGGCATCTGCTACGCAGGACCGAGTTTGTTGATCGCCCCGATCGTGTCGCTGAGCTGCTTGGGCTCGCTTCGATGGCTGATGCTGTCAACAACGTCATGGACGTTCCTGAAATCCCGCAACAGGTCGTTTTCGGTGCGGGGAGTGAGAACTGGGAACGTGGGACCGAGTTGACTCATTTCTGGTTCAACCAGATGGCGCACGACTCGCCCAAGCCACTGCAGGAGAAGATGGCGTTCTTTTGGCACGGGCACTTCTGTACTGAGTTCGGAAAGGTCGACCTGGCGGAGTTGATGCGCGAGCAAATCGATCTGTGGCGCACCGACGGCATGGGCAACATTCGCGATCTCGCAAAGACGATGTCGCTTCAGGTCGCGATGATTCGTTACCTCGACAACAACGAGAATTCCGCTGACGCCGCGAATCAGAACTTCGCGCGCGAACTGATGGAGCTGTTCCTCCTTGGTGTCGGCAACTACTCCGAAGCCGATGTCGAAGCTTCGACATCGGCATGGACCGGCCATACAGACCATTGGGAGAGCGACACTTATTGGTGGCGAGACGAGTGGCATGACGGTAGCGACAAGACGTTCCTTGGCCAGACGATCAACCAGAACAAGTCTGACCGGCCCGGTCATGGCCCTGAGACGATTGACGTGATGCTCAGTACCGGCATCGTTCCCAACGATGCGATTGAGGTGGCCAACCGCGGTCGCCTAACGCGCGATGTCGCCGCGGAGTTCCTGTCCTTCAAGCTGTGGACCGAATTCGCGACCGATACGCAACCACCGCCCGATGTGCGGGACGCGATGCGCGACGCGCTTGTCGCCAACGACTTCGACATTCGACCGTGGCTGTCAGTGATGCTCAACCACGAAGGGTTCTACACCGATGAGGTAAAAGCCGGGCTGGTCCGACCACCGGTCGAGTACGTAGTTGCGATGCTTTGCGCCATCGGCGTTCAGTCTGAAGAACCCAACGTGCTCTGGAAGATGAACATGATGGGCCAACGGCCGTTCTTCCCGCCCAATGTGAGCGGCTGGAAGCCCAACGGCTACTGGATCAATGCCAGCTCAATGGAGGGCCGGGCCTACACAGCGCAGAGCTTCCGCTGGGTTAGCGGGCGCACCTATTGGCAGACGGATGGAGTCCTGAGCTTTGCCGGTGGCGATATATCTCGAGCCGAGATCACAGCGAACACTTACGACCCTGGAACCCAGACCTACATACCTGACTTATCGAACGTTGATCTCCTCGATCAGATGCTCGACTTGATGCGGATCTCTCTTCCAGCGGCAACTCGAGACGAGATTCTGGAATTCGCCGATGCCTCATCCGTCTGGGAGCGAGTCGACATGCTGTTGCTCATCCTGCTTTCACCAGAAATGAACATGGCATGAACCCCGACTCTGTACGCAACCCAGACATCAGCACCGAGGCCGCATTGCGTCACCTCTCCGTCAACGAGTCAACAATCGACACCGACCAGGCAGGCCTCGACCGCCGCCGGTTCCTGCAACTCGTCGGCATGGGTGTCGGCGCAGGAGCGTTGGCCGGCCCCGGTAGCTCACTGCTCGATCTCGCTCTCCCAGGACATGATCCGTCGGCATGGGCGGCCGGGCCATTAGGAGCGAACGACGGAGTCCTGATCGTGATCGGGATGTTTGGCGGCAACGATGGTCTCAATACCGTCGTCCCGATTACCGACGGCAACTACTACACGCAACATGGAGCTCTGGCGATTCCTGCTGGAGACACGCTTGCGCTGAATGGTCAGACGGGTCTCAACCCGGAGCTGACAGAGTTCAAGAGTCTCTGGGATGCCGGTCAGCTCGCCATTGTCGAAGGTATCGGCTACCCCGATCCTGATCTCAGTCACTTCAACTCGATGGCCAAGTGGCTGTCGGGAATGCCCACTGGGCTTCCCACGACAGGCTGGGTCGGCAGGTGGCTCGATAGCTACTTGGGGGGTAGTAAGGACTTGTTTGCTGCCGCCGAGATCGGCTACTCGCTGCCGCTCCACCTGATTGGGAACCAGCGGCGCGGAACCGTGGTCGCGGCTGGTCAACCCAAATTTGGTGCAGTCGAAGACCCCCACTCGGAGAGGCTGTTCAACGCGGTCCGCGCGATGGGCGGCATCAACCCCAATTCATGGCGCGGCCAGGTTGGGCAGGCAATGATCGACCAGCTGGACGTGGCCGAGATCCTGACCCCCGTTGTTCCCAGCAGCCAAGACCTCCCCGAACATGAACTGGGGGCTTCGATGGAAGTGATGGCCCACCTGGTAAATGCGAACTTAGGCTTCCGCGTGTTGAGCGGCGGTTGGGGAGCGTTCGATACGCACTCCTCTCAAGCCAGTGACCACCCCGCACGGATGCAGGAATTGAATGCCGCCGTCAAACGGTTCTATGAGGTGCTATCTCCGGCGTGGGCGTCGCGAGTGACCGTCATGACGTTCTCTGAGTTTGGCCGAACAAGCTGGAGTGACGACGATGGCACTGACCACGGAACTGCGGCACCGCATTTCGTCTTTGGTAAGAACGTCCAGGGCGGCTTCTACGGTCAGCGCCCAACGCTGGCTGGGCTGGACCGATGGGACCGGATGGAGTATCACGTCGACTACCGCGACTACTTCGGCAGCATGCTCGACGGTTGGCTGGGCGGCGGCGGCTCGGAAGCCTTCAGCGGCCGCAACATTCAGAATCTTGGGCTACTTGCTGCTGGCCCCGGAGTCGGCGGAACAGGTGGCGGCGGAGGTGGTGGCTCTGGCGGGGGTGGTGGATCGGGAAGTGGCCTCGGGCAGTTCGTCCCACTGTCGCCAACCCGGATCGCCGATACTCGCAACGGAACTGGTGTCAGCCGCGCCCCCCTTGGCGCCGGAAAGACGATCGAAGTCCAAGTAACTGGGCGCGGCGGGGTCCCGGCGACCGGTGTCACTGCCGTAGCGGTGAATGTGACTTCCACCGGAACAAGCGGGCCGACCAACTTCCGAGTCTTCCCGACGGGCATTCCCGTGCCTGAATCTTCGAGTCTCAACCCTCGTCCGGGTCGTGATATCCCCAACATGGTGGTGGTCGGAGTCGGCAGCGACGGCAAGATCAGCGTGTTCAACGAACGTTCCTCGGCCAACTGCCTGATCGACGTGATGGGATACTTCCATCCGCACACCGCGACTGGCTTGACTCCATTGGTTCCGAAGCGAATCCTCGACACCCGCGATGGCACCGGCGTTCCCCGAGCCCGCGTCACGGGTGGTTCCAGAATCGATCTCCAGGTGACTGGACGAGGTGGGGTTCCGAGTTCCGGTGTTGATGCTGTAGTCCTCAACCTCGGTTCGGTTAATCCAAGTGAGTCGGGTTACGTGACGGCGTGGCCCTACGGCGAGTCGCAGCCCGACATCTCGAACGTCAACTACACCAAGGGGATGAACGTCCCTAACCT
>JAHRVJ010000119.1 GCA_019090765.1 Ilumatobacteraceae bacterium | reverse complement strand
GTGTCGGAGGGGGGACTTGAACCCCCACGAGGATAAATACCTCACTAGCACCTCAAGCTAGCGCGTCTGCCATTCCGCCACTCCGACGTGGTTGGGTCTCGGACCCTATCTGGTGCCTCTTGCGGCTACACCGCCGGGTAGAGGAAAGTCAACGCTACAAGCGTGAAGATCCAGACCAGCGAGAACACGAACGTGATGCGGTTCAGGTTGCGCTCGGCAGCTGTGGAGCCAAGCGCTGCTCCGCCGCCTCCGCCGAACATGTCCGACAGGCCGCCACCGCGCCCGCTGTGCATCAGAATGCCAGCGATAAGGGCACCCATAGACACCACGTTGAGCACGAGGGTTATGTAAAGCATGACGTCACGCACGATTTGCGATTCTAGCGGGATCGGACACCGTCTGGTGCCCACTTCGCGCGTCTATATAGCCAAGTTGGTTCGGTTTCCTCGCCAGGCCGTGGCAGACCATCGAGGTCAAGTTCGTCCCGACCCTCTCCAAGTAGCCGTTCAATCTGGCGAAGTTCGTCGAGCGATTCGCACTGATCAACAAGCAAGTACCGACGGCGGCCCACCACCGCTACCAGCCCGCCGGGCGCGAGACCACGCCAGCGAGCAGTTAACGCTGGCCGGGTTCGTGAGAGCTGATCGATGCGAGTCCAGCTGATCCGTTGTCGACGCAGAACCATCCTGCGAACAACCTGCTCTGAGCTAAACGTAGAGGCGATTGGGTAGTCGAACAGCGCAATCACACTGAGGAACAATCCGAACAGCAGCACCAGCGTCGGAACAGTCTTCCAGCCTGCGCTCGCCACCGCCCAACATCCGCCGAACAACACCACCGTGGCAGCAGCCGCCGTCGCGACCATCCCCCGCCAAGAAGAATGCAGCGTCACCGCTTCAGCAGCTGTTTGGTTCGTCAACGCGTTAACAGCCAATCAACTCGAAGCGACTTGGGCCCCGCGTCCGAGCTGTTCTGTCCGCTCCAGCAAGGTCTCCCCCGGCTGCAGGGCAAAGTGGCAGGCGACCTGATGGCCAACCGCAATCTGTTGCAGCTTGGGTTGTTCCTGCTTGCAACGTTCCTGCACGATTGGGCACCGTGTATGGAACCTGCACCCCGACGGCGGGTTAGCCGGGCTCGGTACGTCGCCCTGCAACAGAATTCGCTTGCGGGAACGTTCGCGACGCGGGTCGGCTATGGGGACCGACGACAGCAACGACTGCGAGTACGGGTGGGCCGGCGATTCGTATAGATCCTGACGATTCGCAGTTTCGACAATTCGCCCCAGGTACATCACGGCCACACGGTCGCTGGTGTGGCGGACGACGGAAAGATCGTGAGCGATAAAGATGAAGCTGAGTTCGTACTCGGTTTGGATCTCATCAAGCAGGTTGAGTACCTGGGCTTGGATGCTGACATCGAGGGCCGACACCGGTTCATCAAGAACGATCACCTTCGGACGCAACGCCAAGGAACGGGCAATTCCGATTCGCTGACGCTGACCGCCAGAAAACTCGTGCGGATAACGATTGCCGTGTTCGGGGAGCAGGCCAACACGCTGCAGCAGATCGCCGACACGTTCGCGAGCCTCCTTCTTCGGAACGCCATGAATCTGCATCGGCTCACCAACGATGTCACGAATCGGAAGTCGAGGGTTCAACGAGGCGTAAGGATCCTGAAACACCATTTGCAGGTCACTGCGCAGCTCACGTAGCCGGTGTTTCGATGCTGCCGTCACGTCTTCGGTACCAAATGTCACGGTTCCAGAGGTGGGTTCCAAGAGACGAAGCAACGATCGTCCGAGAGTGCTCTTGCCGCATCCAGACTCTCCCACGATGCCGAGCGTCTCCATCGGGTACAAGTCGAAGCTCACCCCAGTTACGGCCTGTACTTGGCCAATCTGGCGGCGGAACACGCCCGCGCGAATCGGAAACTCCTTGACCAAATCGCGAACCTTCAACAGTGGCTCATCGGCACGAATATCGTCAAGCGCCCCAGAGTCGTATGCCGTCACGTCAGCCGCTGCATCAGGGCTCATGCGTTTACTCCGGTTGTGATGTCGATCTCGGTTGCGAGGTGACAGCGACTGGCGTGGTTACCACCGAAAGCAACCAACTCAGGAACTGCCTCCGCACACTGCGGAACAGACATCGAGCAACGGGGGCGAAAGGCGCAACCCGACGGTGGGTTCAGCAAGCTCGGCGGATTTCCGGGAATCGAATCGAGCTTGTCTTTGACTGACTCAAGATCGGGAATGGAGGCAAGCAGCGCACGGGTGTAAGGGTTGCGCGACTCGTAGAAGATTTCATCTGTCGAGCCGCGTTCCATCAGACGGCTCGCATACATCACCTGCACCCGATCGGCCGATCCAGCGACCAGGCCGAGATCGTGTGTGATCAGCATCATCGCCGAGCCGGTGGCCTCCTGGACATCATGCAAAACCTCCATCACCTGCGCCTGCACAGTGACGTCAAGCGCAGTGGTCGGTTCGTCGGCAATGAGCAGCTTGGGATCATTGCAGATCGCCATCGCGATCATCGCCCGCTGACGCATTCCGCCCGAATACTCATGCGGGTACTGGGCGGCCCGCTGCTTAGGCTCCGGCACCCCCACCAACTGCAACAGATCGACAACCTTGGCCCACGCATCCGCCTTCGAAACGTCGTTATGAATGCGGATCGCCTCGACGATCTGCTCACCAACGCTGAATACAGGGTTCAGTGCGGTCATCGGATCCTGGAAGATCATTGCAATGTCGCGTCCGCGAATCGAGCGGATTTGCGGCTCGGGGAGATCAAGCAAGTTCATCCCATCGAACATGACTTGACCGGTAGTTTCGGTGTTCTTGGGGTGTAGGCGCATCAAGGCCAGCGCCGTGACCGACTTACCGGAGCCTGACTCGCCCACCACCGCGAGCACCTCACCGGGGCTGATCTCGAAGCTGACATTGCTTACGGCGCGAACATCGCCCGCGTCGGTCTTGAAGCTGACCGACATGTCGTCAACCTTGAGCAACGGCTCACTCATCTCAGTTCCGCTCATTCCTCGAACGAGGGTCAAGAGCGTCGCGTAGCCCATCACCGAGGAAGTTCACACACAACACGATCAGCACGATGAACATGCCGGGAGTTAACACGCGCAACGGATCGTCGTCGATGCTGCCCTTCGCTTCGGCAACAAGTGTGCCGAGTGAGGCGTTCGGAGGTTGCACGCCCAGCCCAAGGAACGACAGCGTGCTCTCCAGCACGATGACCGTGCCGAGCAACAAGGTGACTTCAACAACAACGGGGCCAATCACGTTCGGCAGCACATGCCGAAATATCACTCGGGCATGAGAAGCCCCCGACGCGCGTGCCGCCATGATGTACTCCTGCTCCTTGATCGACAGCACTACTCCGCGAACGACGCGTGCAATTCGAGTCCACAGAAGGAACGCCAGCACCATTGCGAGCCGGTTGGCGTCTCCGCCGAAGTAGAGCGAGAATACTGACAGCACAATCAACGCGGGCACGATCAACAACAAGTTGATGAGCTGAGATATGAACCCGTCGGTCCAACCTCCGAAGTACGCCGCGACGGCTCCTAGCAAGGTTCCGGCAATGGTGGCAACGACAGCCGCGATGAGACCGATCCTCAACGAATAGAGGCCACCCTGTGCAGTGCGCACGAAGAGGTCGCGTCCGATCTCGTCGGTGCCGAACCAGTGGTCACGAGAAGGGCCGAGAAGGCGATCGGCGACATCGTATTGGTCGAAGGTGTAGTCGCTGAGCATCGGCCCAACGATGAACATCAGCACGATCGATACGAGACCGATACCACCTAGCAGCGCGAGGCGGTGGTGCCGGAAACGAGTCCATGCCAGCCGGCCGAACGACTTGGGGGCATCGGAAAGCCCCTCGAGTTCATCGGAGGCGTAATGGGCAGCATCCTCAGCAGAGAAACCTTCTACTTCGCCCACCGAAAAGAGCGGAACCGCCTCCTCGCTGCGGTCCGATGCCTCAGGAACGTCAAAGTCTGATCCTTCGTCCATCAGTCCAACCGAATCCGCGGGTCGAGCACGCCATACATGATGTCCGCCACCAGGTTAAAGAAGACCGTGAACATTCCGGTCAGGAGAACGATCCCCAGGATCAGGTCGATGTCCGCGTCGAACAACCCCCTGATAAAGGCCGGGCCCAATCCGGGCCACGAGAAGATCGACTCCGTGACAACCGAACCGCCAAGCAGCACCGAAAAGTTGAGCGCCCAAAGGGTCACCAAGGGGATCAGTGCGTTTCGCAGAGCATGTTTCCAAACCACCCGTCGCTCTGGGAGGCCCTTCGCTCGGGCGGTGCGGATGTAATCCTGATTGAGGGTTTCCAACATCGATGCCCGCCCGAATCGGCTGTCGGCTGAGATGAACAAGATCGACAGCGACATCACCGGCAACGTGATGTCACGAAGTATCTCCAGCGGGTTTGTGCCGGTCTTGCGGCCGGTGTTGAAAGGCTTGATTCCGAACCAGTTCTCCAGCTGAACGCCGAACACGTTCTGGATGATCAAGGCCAAGACGAACGAGGGAAAGGCCAGGCCGAAGAATGCGAGACCGGTGAAGAAGTAGTCGCCCTTGGAGTACTGGTGTCTCGCCGAATACACCGAGAGCAGGAGGGCGAATACGGCGCTGATTACAAAAGCGGGAACCGCTATGAGCGCAGTGTTCCAGCCACGCGACCGAAGTACCTCGCCAACCGGCTCGCCGATCGATGACGATTCTCCGAGTTCGCCTTGAAGCAAACTGGCAAACCATGTGAATGGACGCAACCAGACATTGACATCAAGGTTGTAAGCCTCAGTGATGGTGTCGAAGCCATCTTGACAGCGCGGGAGGCAAAGGTAGAAGTCGGCACGAGGGTCGGTCGTCAGCGAGATCCCCACGTGGACTGCGTAGAGCGCGATCATCAGCAACGGAACCGTTGCGAGAAGGCGTCTGACGATGTAAGCGAACACTAGGGATTGGACCTCGGGCGAGAGCGTAGGCGACGGCGTCGAAAAATCTTAAAGCCGGTGTCAATGGAACCACGGATGGTTCCTAGATGGCGAACGGGACCCCGCTTTAGCGAGGCCCCGTTCGTACCATCAAATGGAACTAAAGGTGTTCAGCGCCGTTACTCAGCCGGCGAACTTGAAGTCACCAACGTTGGTCAACGGCCCGGCGTCATCAGCGTCGGGAGCAACACCAGCTTGCGCAAGCGTGTCTGTGTAACCATAGAACGACGGCTTCTGAGTCAGCGGGAGCATGAACAGCCCCGTCTCAGCGTCGACCTCCAGGGTGGTCACATAGCGGTCCAGCTCGTTGTAGCAAGCTGCACGCTCGGTGTCGTCAACAGTCGCGTCGCAGACACCAGATTTCGCTTCGAAGTCGTCGTTGGCGAACCCGTACGGGTTGTTCTCGCCTCCGGCAGCGTAGGAAGAGGTCATGCCGCCTGGCCATGGGCCACCGACCCAAGCAAACTGGGTGATGTCCCAGATGTCGCAGTTACCTTCGGCTCCGCCACTTGTCGAGCAAGCGATCGAGCCCTCGGAGAAGGGAACCTCACTGAAGTAAGCCCCACCTTCGACATTGTCGATGACAATCTCGATGCCGGCTTCTTTCATCTGAGCCTGAATGAGCTCCTCTTGGATCTCGCGCAGACGGTTACCGCCTGTGGTTCCGACTCGCAGCGACAGCACGCCATCTTCGGGGTGCTCATAGACGCCGTCAGAGTTAAGGGCATAGCCAGCACTCTCAAGCGCAGCTCCAGCAGACGCAACATCACCAGCGCCATATCCGGCATCGCCAGCATGGTTCTCGTAAGTCGGCTGGTTTGACATCCAGTAGGTATTACCAAGGCCATCAGCTGGCAAGGTGTCGCCAAATAGCGGCGTGTAGAGCCCAGTCATTACTTCTGCCTTGTTCATTGCGAAGGCGAGGGCCTCACGCACAGCGGGCTTGGCGAGGTGGGCGTTGTTCATGTTCAGACCCCAGTGCTCGAACACAGGGCCAGCAGTTGAAGCGACGGTGAAGTCCTCGCTCGTTGCGAGTTCCTCAAATGCCAGCTGCGGCTGGGTCATGATGATCTGCGCTTCCTTTGCCTTCAGCGCATTGATTTGCGCGTCGGTGTCGGTCACGAAGTTGATCTGGACACCGTCGACATAAGCAAGGCCATCGTTCTTGGCGTCGGGGCTGTTGGAGCCGAAATAGTTGTCGTTGCGGACGAGGTTCATTTGAACACCCTTCTGCCACGAATCAAAGATCATCGGGCCAGATGAGGCGATGACTGTTCCGTCCACGCTCCACTCGGGGAGCGCCTCGTTCAGCGCAGCAGCAGCTTCAGCCGGGTCTGCCGGGAACTGGTGCATTGGGTAGATCTCCTGAAGCAAAGACGGATAGCCAGCGAAGAACTCCGACCAGGTGATACTGAAACTCGTCGGGCTGTCGACTGTGAAGTCGATGATCGTCTCGTAACCGTTTCGATCACCCAGGAGGTAGATGTAGTTCGGGTTGCCGTCAGCATCTTCACCGTCGGTGGCCATCAGTGCATCAAATGTCCACTTGACGTCATCGGCGGTCAGGGCTTCTCCGTCGCTCCAAACCAAACCATCGCGGAGGGTGTACGCGCCGGTAACAGTGCC
>JAHRVJ010000118.1 GCA_019090765.1 Ilumatobacteraceae bacterium | reverse complement strand
GCCCGCAAGGGTTCGACGGTGTCGGAGACCAACTGAAGTGCGCGTAGTTACTTGGAATATCAACTCCCTCCGCGCTCGTCAGGAACGAGTTGAGGCGTGGGTCAACGAGGTTCAGCCAGATGTGTTGTTGTTGCAGGAAACGAAGCTTGCCGATGACGCGTTCCCAACGCTTTCGTTCGAAGCGCTCGGCTACACCTGCGCGCACTATGGGCAAGGCCAGTGGAATGGTGTAGCGATCCTCTCAAAGGTCGGCCTTGAAGATGTCGTCGCGAACTTCGCAGGCGATGTTGAGCCCGATACCGATGCACGGATCATCACTGCGACATGCGGTGGGGTGCGTGTGAGCAGTGTCTACGTGCCGAATGGTCGCTCGCTCGACGACGACCACTATCAGTACAAACTTTCGTGGATGGACCGCCTGGTCGCCCATCTCGATGCCGACACCGACCCGTCCCACGATGTGATTGTCGGCGGCGACTACAACATTGCCCCTGCTGACCGAGATGTTCACGATCCGGCGAAGCTGGTTGGGGCTACCCACGGCAGTCAGCCCGAACGCGATCGATTGGAATCCCTCGAAACCTGGGGTCTAACCGACGTATTTCGCGACCAGCACGATGCTGATCGCGTGTATTCGTGGTGGGACTATCGCGGAGGCGACTTCCATCAGGGCCGCGGCATGCGGATCGATATGTTGATGTGTTCGCAGTCAGTAATTGATCGCGCCGAGTGGAGCGTTATCGATCGCAATGCGCGTAAGGGTAAGCAGCCGAGCGATCATGCTCCGGTAATCGTCGACGTTTCGGTCTGAACGCTCTTTGCCGACTCAACGAGCGGCAAGATCTGGTCGGCCAGTCGACTTGCGGTGAGGATTCCGAACGAGGTCGCCTCCGCCAGTTCTTCGGATGTGCTTGGGCGGTGATCCGCGATTGCGGCGAGGTCGCGGTCACTACAGAACTGGGTGGGGAGCGCCCCCACTTTGCGGGCTGATGTGTCGCGCCACTCTCGAAGCGACGTTATGAGTGGGTCAGTCGCGGCCCGGCGTCGCGGCGGCGGGGGAGCAGCCGGGGTGAGTTCAGCGGCATCGAGGTCGGCTGTGAACGGGCTGATTGTTCGGGTGTAACCGCCGCGTCGCCCAGCTCTGGTAAGTAGGAGGCGGTCAGTGGCGCGAGTGACAGCCACATACAGGAGTCGGCCTTCTTCGGCCTTGGTGGCAGCAGTGGTGGCCGACTTGTGCGGCATTAGCCCGCTCTCGACGCCGGTGACAATCACGGTGTTCCATTCCCTGCCCTTGGCCGCGTGGAAGGTGAGCAGTTCGATGCCGTCGGTGTTGGCGTCGTCGAACGGGTTGGTGGTGGCGACCCAGGCGCGGAATTCAGCTCCGTCGCCCCGAGTGTTCTCTCGGAGAAAGTTGAGCACCGCGTTGGCTACGCGCCACTCCGGATCGGCGTCCGGGTCCACTGGCGGGTTAGGCGCGTCGACGATGTCGTGAGCCCACCCACGTAGCCTTGATGGGGAGCCGTTCGCGGCGGCCTGTCGGACAGCGTTTTGGAGAGGCGATCCGGCGGCAGTGGCTGAGCGGCGCACGGGAAGGCCAGCGCGGCTCAGAGCGGTATCGAAGGCGGCGAGTTGTTTCCTGGTACGTGTAAGAATGGCGATCTGTCCACTGCGAACCAGGTTCGGGTCGCTGCCAAGCACGTACTTAACGGCCACGGCTGCTTCATCGGTTTCGTCGTCGGCGGCTGAGAGTTCAACTGCTGCTCCGTCGCCCCGGTGCGATACGAGCGGGTTCGGCTGGCCGGTCGCCCTGAGAACATGAACCCCGGTGCCAACAATTTGGGGTGTGCAGCGATGGTTGACCGGGAGGCGAACAATTTCGACGCCAGGGAATCGAGTCTCGACGTCGATCAGCAGCCCTGGGTCGGCGCCGTTGAAACCGAAGATGGCTTGTGCAGGGTCGCCGACCAAGAACAGGTCGTCGCGCTGTGCTCGCAGCAGATCGACAAGCTGATGTTGGAGGGGGTTCAGGTCTTGCGCTTCGTCGACCAGCAGATGTCGGAATCGCCAGCGCAGCGCGTCCGCGAAGTCGGAGTCGCGACGTAGGTCGCGGATGGTGTGCGATAGGACGTCGTCGAAGTCGATCACCCCACGGCGACGCTTCAGCTTTTCGTAGGCGGCGTACGAAGCGGCCACCTGGTCGATGCTTGGGCCGGGACGGCGGTGCGCTCGTCGGGCGGCTGAGGCGTAGGCGTCGGGGGTGATCGCGCGTGCGGAGGCCCAATCGATTTCGGCGACAATCGCTGATAGGGCGCGCTGGTCAGACGAGTCGAGAGCGTCGCCGACAACTCGGCGGCGATCGGAGACGATGGTTAACGGGCGCTGCTCGGTGTCTGTCCATCGCTGCTTCAGGACGCCGAGCATTACCGAGTGGAACGTGCCTGCTTCTACACGTTCGCGTAGACCGAGGCGATGGAGACGTTTCCGAATCTCGCCAGCTGCCTCCCGGGTAAAGGTCAGCGCCAACGTGTGTCGCGCCTCGGCTGAGCCGGTTGCAATTCGGTGAGCAATCCGCCGCGTGAGAACCCGCGTCTTGCCTGAGCCGGCGCCAGCAATTACCGCTACCAGTTGTGACTCGGTTGTTACCGCCGCAAGTTGATCGGCGTCAAGGTCGGCCAACACCGCATCCGGGTCCACAAACGTCACTGTAGAGGGTGGGGGCATGGAGAGGAACAGAGTTGATGGTTGACGCTTCGAACACCTGTACCCGAGGTATGGTTTTCCAATGGCCGATACCGCCACGCCCGCGGCGAACACTCCCGAATCGATGCTCCTTCACGATGCCCCCGCAAGCAACTACGCCGCGGCCGCTGACGAAACGTTTGCCGTCGTGTCTGATTTCGAGCCGGCGGGCGACCAGCCAGCGGCGATCCAGGCGCTCTCGGAAGGGATCGAAGGTGGCGAGCGATTCCAAACCTTGCTCGGGATTACCGGGTCGGGTAAGTCGGCAACCATTGCTTGGACGATCGAAAAAACTCAGCGCCCAACGTTGATCTTGGCCCCTAACAAATCGCTGGCGGCCCAGCTTGCGCAGGAGATGAAGGAGTTCTTCCCCAACAATCGGGTCGAGTACTTCGTGAGCTACTACGACTACTACCAGCCTGAGGCCTACATTCCGTCTAGCGATACCTACATCGAGAAAGACTCATCGATCAACGACGAAATCGACCGTCTGCGACATTCCTCTACAGCGGCATTGCTGACGAGGCGAGACGTGATCGTGGTGGCGTCAGTGTCGTGCATTTACGGAATGGGCAATCCCGAGGAGTATCGGGGCAACTTGCTCGACCTCAGTGTTGGTGTCGACTACGACATGCGCAATATTTTGCGGCGACTCGTTGACATGCAATACGACCGCAACGACATGACTCTCGGCCGCGGCAACTTCCGCGTGCGTGGCGACACAATCGAAGTTCACCCCGCTTACGAAGAGTCAGTGCTGCGGATCGAAATGTTTGGCGACACCGTTGATCGCATCACCACGATCGACCCGCTCACCGGCGAGCAGTTGAGCGAACTACCACGAGCCTATGTGCTGCCCGCTACACACTACGTCACGGGCCCCGAGCGGTTGTCGAAGGCGATGGTGAAGATCGAGGACGAGCTGCAGCATCGGCTTAAGTGGTTCGAGGAGAACGACAAACTGCTTGAGGCTCAAAGGCTGCGGATGCGAACTCAGTACGACCTCGAAATGATGAGTGAGGTTGGCTATTGCAACGGCATCGAGAACTACTCCATGCATCTCGATGGCCGCGTCCACGAAGAACCGCCATTCACGTTGCTCGACTACTTCGCAGACGACTTCTTGCTGGTGGTCGACGAGAGCCACGTCGCCGTTCCGCAACTCCACGGACAGTTTGCCGGTGACCGCAGCCGCAAGGACATGCTTGTTGACCACGGTTTCCGACTGCCCTCGGCGCGCGATAACAGGCCGCTCACGTTCGAAGAGGTGCTTGAGCGGGTGAACCAGTGCGTGTTCCTGTCGGCGACCCCGTCCGACTACGAGTTGCGGGTTTCCGGCAAGGTGGTTGAGCAAATCGTGCGGCCGACGGGTCTTGTTGATCCTGAGGTGATTGTGCGGCCAACCAAAGGCCAGATCGATGACTTGATGGAGATGGTCAATGGCCGCATTGCTCGAGGCGACCGTGTATTGGTCACCACGCTGACCAAGAAGATGGCTGAAGACCTCACCGACTACCTGCTGGAGCAGGGCCTGCGCGTTCGTTATCTGCACTCGAATATCGACACGATTCAGCGGATCGAAATCCTGCGCGGATTGCGCCTCGGCGACTTCGATGTGTTGGTTGGCATCAACTTGCTGCGCGAGGGTCTTGACCTTCCCGAGGTGTCACTAGTCGCGATCCTTGACGCTGATAAGGAGGGCTTTCTGCGTTCACGGACTTCACTCATTCAGACCATGGGTCGGGCGGCGCGCAACGTTGACGGCCAAGTGGTGATGTACGCCGATCGCGTGACAAAGTCCATGGAGGCCGCGATCATGGAAACGCAGCGCCGCCGCAAGTTGCAGCTGGCCTTCAATGAAGAGCACGACATCAACCCGCAAACAATCCGCAAGGCCGTTGGCGACATCTTGTCGTTGCTACGGCCCGACGACACCGCCCCGGTGCCCGGCAAAGATCGGCGCCGCCAGCGCGAGCGCGACAAGGTGCAGCGCGACCTTAAGTCGTTGCCGCAACAAGAGTTGGCTCGCTTGGTCCAGACCTTGGAGGCGGAGATGCACGAAGCGTCTGCCGAACTGAAATTCGAGTATGCCGCCAAGCTTCGCGACGAGGTCAACGACCTTCGCCGAGAGCTGCGCGACGCTCAATAGCGCGAGTATTCCGATGCGCGAGATCCAGACGGTCGAAGAGTTGGAAGCCCACGTCGCCCACATCGGTGGATTGGCCAACGTAGTTATTCAGGGTGTTGACCTGTCAGCACATACCGAACTACTGCTGTCGGTGTCGTGCGCCGACGCGGTGTTCCTTGGGGCTTCGCTGGCACCGGAGGCCCTTGCGCATGTTTTTGCAGATGGTGCTGTTGCCTTTCCGCGGATTCCCGATCTGCCTTTCGACGTTTACCGCCCCCGCCTATATGCCCAGCACGAATTGTTTTCCGGTTGGGTCGCTGGGTGTGATGGCTCATTCGCCGACTCCGCTGACTCGAAGATCTACCGATGGGCAGCGCGCCACCCGAAAGGCCCCCACCTGCCCATCGTTGATGCGCTCGCGCAACGGTTGCACGATCACGCAATCGATGACGCCCTCGGTGAACACCTCGAGTCGCATCCTGACGTGGTGGCCGTGATGGGTGGGCACGGAATGTTGCGCGACCAGTCGATGTACGAAACGGTCGCCGAACTCGGTCGTTCTATGGCCCGGGTCGGGTGGCACGTTGCTACCGGTGGCGGCCCCGGTGCAATGGAGGCGGCGAACCTCGGCGCATGGTTGGCCCCGTACGACGATGCGGCGCTCGGGGCAGCGCTCGACTTGCTCGCGAAGGCGCCCGACTTTCATCACGTTGATAGCTATCTCACTGCTTCGCAGGCGGTCCTCGATAAGTTCCCAGAAGGCAGCGAAAGCCTCGCCGTCCCGACCTGGTTTTACGGGCATGAACCGACGAACCGTTTCGCTACGCACATTGCCAAGTACTTCGCGAACTCGATTCGCGAAGACGGGTTACTGGCCATCGCCACTCGTGGAGTCGTATTTGCCCCCGGAGCCGCGGGCACCACCCAAGAGGTATTTCAAGACGCGACACAGAACCACTACGCGGTGTTCGAGACGGTGAGTCCAATGGTGTTTCTCGGATCCCGGCATTGGCAGCACGATCTACCCGCGGAGCCGCTGTTGCGTCGGCTCGCAGAGGGCCGTCCGTACGCCGACCTAATCGGCGTGGCCGACACTGCTCCGGGGGTAATGGACTTTCTGCTGCGGCATCAACCCACCGACGGGTAACAATCTCGCCGCGAGATCGTCGCCAGAGCGTGGACAGTACACTTGTTCGGCGGTAGGCTCCACGAACAATGGCCGCCCGTACCCCCGCCGAATCAAAGGCACCCGCCAAGAAGCCCCGTACTCGCACCGCCCGCAAGAACGAGCCGCAAATTGTCGTTCGTGGTGCGCGTGAGCACAACCTTAAGAATGTCAACGTTGAGTTGCCGCGCGACAAGCTCATCGTGTTTACGGGTCTTTCGGGTTCGGGCAAGTCGAGCCTTGCCTTCGACACGATCTACGCCGAGGGGCAGCGTCGGTACGTTGAAT
>JAHRVJ010000117.1 GCA_019090765.1 Ilumatobacteraceae bacterium | reverse complement strand
TTCCTCCGGGGTAGTCGTAGGGCGGCGAAATGAGATCGGCACCAGCGGCGCGAATACGTTCTTCGGCGGCTTCGAGATCGTCGGTGCTGAACAACACCAATGGGCCGATCGAGTTCTCGGACCCGGCGTCGTGCGGTGGCGCTGGAGTGGCCTCGGTGTTCAGCCCGACGGTCATTTGCGCACCTTCGAACCCCGCATAAGTGGGCCCAAAGTCAACCCAAGCCCACCCGAACGCGGCCGTGTAGAAGTCCTTTGTCGCGGTCATTGAAACTGCCGGCAACTCCACGTAGTCGATGATTGTCTGCGTCATCTCGCCAATCTTAGTGAAGGTGGATCTGGCTAGGTTTGGCTAGGAGTCTCGGTCCACTCGTATTCGATTTGGTTGGCGGTGCGGGTGGCCAGAGTGAGGTCAGCGAAGCGCTCAACGAGGTGGAGCGCCATCGCGATCCCTGAGCTGATTGCGCCACTGGTCACGACTGCGCCGGCGTCGACCCACCGTTTGCCACGGATTGCTCCGGATGTGCCGATTTGCTCAGTGAGGTCGTCGATGTCCTCCCAGTGAGTCGTCCAATCCTTGTCATCGAGCAGCCCGACGCGGGCCAACAAGAACGCGCCCGTGCAGACGCTGGCGATTGTGGAAGTAGCCCGTTCGTTTACTGAAGCAATCAGAGCGAGGAGTTTCTCATCGCGGCAGGGGATTGAAGGGTCGATCGCGCCAGGAACGATTAGCAGGTCCGTGTCGGTCAGGCTCGTTCCGGAGGCACTTGGTACGAGCCCGAGCCCGCCGTAGGCAGTGACAGCCTGGCCATCAGTGGTGACCGTCTCGATGTCGAACGGAGCCGGGTCTCCATCACGAAGTGCAAGGCGGTTGGCAGTTAGAAAGACCTCATATGGCCCACCGCTGTCTAGCAGGTCGACGCCCTCATAGAGCAGGATTGAAACGCGCGTACCACCAGTGTCGCCGCATCTGGTGAAAGTCAGCAAAGCAGCGTGGAGTTGGCTGACCGAGAGCTATGGAGTCTGCAGGCCCGATAGGCAGAACTCGTTGCCTGCGGGATCGTTGAAGACCGTCCAATGGTGGCCCCATCACTTCGGAGCAGAACTTGCTCACCAACTGCGGGTCAGCGCAATCAAGAGTGAGATTGGCAATGCTCAGTGACATGGTTTCGTTCCTTCGATCGAAATAGTCATTGTCGTGACGTGAAGTGCTGACCATCTGCTCGGATCGGCCGCAACGTCCAGCTTCCCGCACCCTCTGATGGGATTTCCGGCTGGGGGGTCGGCTCAGTGGCGGACGATGGCTAGGTAGCCGTCGGCGACGGTTGGGGGCACCGGGGCTTGGTTGCTTGGTATTCCTTGCCCGACACAACGGAAGCGGCCTGGTCCGACTGCCCGACAGGTCGCGTTCGGGTCGGCCGTCTCCGATTCCCAGACGCGCCCCTCGGCGTGGGCGGCCAGGTCGTGGGGCGTCCCAACAAAAACTGGCTGACCGTCGTCAACGACGACCACTCGGTGGCACAGAGTTGCGAGTTCCTCGGCCTGGTGGGTGGCGCACACCACCGTGTTTGATTTCGCCAGCTCGACCAGGAGATTGGCGATCTCGATCCGCTGCTTGCCGTCGAGGCCTGCCAACGGTTCGTCGAGGATCAACATGTCGGGGCTTCCGAGGAGTGCCTGAGCGATTGACAGCCGTCGCTGCATCCCGCCGCTGAGCGTCCCAATCCGTTCGTTGGCTACGTCGCTGAGATCAACTCGATCGAGCACCCACCCGGTCCAGCGTCGCCGCAGTCGGGCGGATTTGATCTCTTTTAGTGCGCCGACGTAGTCGCAGAATGCTCGTACGCGCATCCGTGGCGGCAATCCGTCCCGTTGCGCGACGTACCCGAGGCGGCGACGGATCGCCGTGCGCTCGAGATGGTCGGTGGGGTCGAACCCGGCGACGCGGACGGTGCCCTGTTGGACCTCGGTAACGGTGGCCAGGAGGCGAAGCAGTGTCGTCTTGCCCGATCCGTTGGGGCCAAGAATCGCGGTGGCCCCACCCTCGAAGGTCAACTGCCCTACCCGCAGTGCTTCTCGGTTGCCGTAGCGATGCTCGAGCGACCTGACGGCGATCGTCGGGGCGTTCATCGGTCACTCGTAATGTCAAGGCGACGACGCCGTTGCCCGAGAGCTATTGCTCCGGCGCTCGCAATAGCAGCACTTACCACTTGCATCACTGGTCCAAATGCATCGGCGACGCTGCTGGCGGAAACTGACATAGTGACGATCAAGAGCCAAACAGCTCCGACGCTGGCCGCCGCCATCAGCGGATCAAAACGCGTTGACAATGCCATCGCCAGCGAAGTTGTGGCGAGGGCTGGCAGGAGCCACGCAATTCGCTGCAGACCGCCGCTGGGCATTAGCGCAGACATGATCAGCAAACCCAGCGTGCTCCCGCCGAGGACGGTCATTGCCCTGATTAGGAATAGCCGGAATCCGTCGATCGGCGCTGCCAGCGCAACCTCGTAAGTTGGGTCGACTTTGGGGCTGAATGCCAAAGCGACTCCAGCGAGAGGAAGCAGTGGTGCCAAGGTTAAGAAGACAACGATGCGGTCAGCGCCTTCGCCGGTGTTGGAGCCCGCCGAGGTCAGCGCGAACAACATTGCGAGGCCGACTGAAGCGATCCATGATCGTCGCAGTGCTGGTGTCGCGGTGACCAGCGGGACAGTGTCTTCGCTAACGCCGAGCCGGAGAAGAACTCGGGCCAGCAGCCCGGGCTTGGGTGCGTCAATCTCGGCCTCGATGGCCGCGAAGTTGGCGCTGTGCCGGGTTGGGTCGGTGACGACGCTGGGGCCCGCGAACAACCGGGGTACCTCGCCGCAACGGGTCATTGCCTTGTCGAATTCCTGCATCGTCATCGCAGTTGCTCCTTGAGCATCAGCCGGGCGCGAGAAAGTCGCGACTTCACGGTTCCGGTAGGTATGCCGAGTAGGTCGGCAGCTTCACTGTTGGTCAAGCCGTCGAGTGCCGTGGCGGCCATAACAGCCTGGAGTTCGGGGTCGAGCGAGGCAAAGGCCTCACCCAGTTCGGTGTGTCCGAGCGCCAACGGGACCTCCTGGTCGATTACGTCAGCGAGCGGCGCGATGGCCGCTGTTGGACTTGGTGGCGGGTGTTTGCGTAGCTGATCGATCAAGCGACGGATTGCGATGGTCCAGATCCATGCGCCCACGTCGCCGGTTGGCTGGTAGCGGCTCGCCTTTTTCCAGATGGTGAGAAATGTGTCTTGCAGTGCGGTGTCGACCAGCTCGGGGTTGCCGCAGCGCCGACTGAGCCGAACTGTCAGCCAGCCGGCATTGTCGTCGTATAGCTGTTCCAGTGCACCCCGATCACCCCGACCGATCCGGCGAATGATGTCGACATCATCGGCCGCGTGTGCCGGAGGAACAGGAGTCACCAGCGTCATGCTATGAAGCGCCGCCGGAAGGGGATCAATCGTTGCAGGCGGGAACGCACCCGTGGTGGGAAGGGGTAGCGGTCGCGCATTTGTTTGGAGAATGGTGCGAGCATCTGGGCGGTCACCGATGGGGGAGTGTCTTCAGAATTTCCGTAGACCTCGGGTCGGCTGTTGGCAGGCATCCGGTAGGTGCCCCAGAGCATGTCCCAGAGCGGAAGAAACACCGAGTAGTTGGTGTGGATCGCATCTGGATGGCTGGAGTGATGCCAGTGGTGAAACTCCGGTGTCATCAGAACTCGATGGAGCGGTCTGAGCCGCCACCGAATGTTGGCGTGAGCGAGCAGGCCAAGGAGGGCCTGTACGACTGCGGCGATTCCGACAACCTCTAGTTGGAATCCAGCAATTATGAGAAAGAACACTGGAACGGCGATGATCGCTCCGTCGAAAGGATGCTCCCTGACTCCCGAGATCCAGTCCATCTTCTCGCTCGAATGGTGGATCGAATGGAAGCGCCACAAGAGGCCAATCTCATGGCTCAAGCGGTGCGTCCAGTAGATCAGAATGTCGAGTAGCAGGATCGCCTCGAGTGCCATGACCCACCCCGGCTGATTCAGCACCAGGGGACGCAGCAGAATCGCGGGCAAGAATAGTGGTAGGGCCATGAGCGCGAGGCCAAAGACGGCAACGAGTCCGACGATGTTCATGAGCGGCGCGATGATGGCGTACGTCAGATCGGTGCGAAGCCCAGGGCGGCGGATCGGTTGTTTGTGACGTCGAAACATCTTCTCGAAGGGGACGAGAATGATGAATAGCGCCAAGATCCCACCTGCCTCACCGAACCCCAACACCACGCTGACTGGAATGATCACGATGATTGCCAAGATGTGGACCCACCTGATGACGCGTCGGAACAGTCGTGGCTTGCCGACGCTGCCTGCGGGCGTACGTGGTGGTGGCGGTGATGCGGCGGGTGGCGAGATTGCCGATGGCCGGGGCGGTGGGAAAGTTGTTGAGCTCATTGAAGGCCTCCTTTCCCTCTCTATCGAGTCCAGCCGTCCATTTGGTTCACGGCACGGGCGCCTTCTCGTGGGAGAGTGTGGCGATGAGCCGGGCCTTTGAGGAGATCGACCACCAGACCACGCCGATGGGGGAAATAAGTCTCCGCCGACGGCTTGAACCAACGCTCCAGGTCGACGTGTTCGAGGTCAAGCTGGGCGACGAGTTTTTAATGTCGAGCTTGTTCACCGCCAGTGAGGAGGCGGTTGCGCGACTCGGTCTTGAGGCGCGGCTCGGCGATGATCTCGACGTTGTCGTTGGAGGGTTGGGGCTGGGCTACACCGCCAAGGTCGCACTTGAGGACCCACGGATTACCCGCCTGCAAGTGATCGAGGTGTTGCCACAGGTCATCGGGTGGCACCGTGACCACCTGGTTCCCCTCGGTGTGGAGCTCACGTCCGACGAGCGCTGCCATTTCGTGCAAGGCGACTTCTTTGCGATGGTGGCTGAAGGAATCGAGCGAGGGGGCGACCGGCCCAAACAGTTCGACGCGATTCTCGTCGACATTGACCACACACCAAGCCACCTGCTCAGTGCCGACCACGCCAGCTTCTACAGCCCCGAGGGGCTAACCCGAGTTCGCGACCAACTGTTGTCGGGTGGTGTATTCGCGCTGTGGTCAGACGACCCTCCCGACAACGATTTCGTAGCACTGATAGATGAAGTTTTCGCCGAGGTGAAAGCTCACATCGTGAGCTTTCCCAACTTCTACACCGGTGGCGAATCAGCCTGCACGGTCTACGTCGCGACCTGCTGAAATCGAGAACCCGCTAGCTAGGTGTTCGCGAATTCCCAGCACGCTGGCTACGGTCGCTGTGCCAGGTCGCCGAATTATTCGACCAACGGGGAGTGCGTTGGTAACGAGCGCGTCGGGGGACGTGAAACCTAGATGCGGTGACCGCCGTAGCAGCACTACGGTGTCGGAGGTGACTGGACTCAACGAGATTGCGCCTGTTTTCATCGAGATGGCCCACCGAATGGTGTGGTGCACGGCGGCGACGGTCGACGTCAGCGGCGCGCCGCGGACCCGCGTCTTACACCCAATCTGGGAATGGGAGAACGGCACTCTCACTGGCTGGATTGCGACCTCCCCGCTATCACCGAAGGCACAGGACCTGGCCAAAACACCACAGATATCTCTGAACTATTGGACACCTTCCCAAGACACCGCTACCGCGGACTGTAAGGCCACCTGGGAGAATTCACCCGCGCAGCGTCAAGCCGGTTGGGACCGATTTGCCGAGGGCCCAGCGCCGGTGGGATACGACCTGTCGATGATCCCCGAATGGACCGACCCTCAGGCGGAGGCGTTCGGTATCTTGCGCGTCGAGCCCTACCGATTGCGGCTGATGCCGGGCACCCTGATGACCCAGGGTCTGGGCGAGCTGTTGTCCTGGCGGGCCTGACCGATATCGAACGCCATGAGCGAGCGCTATCTCGTGATGCCACGGGGGATCAACGTTGGCACGCGTAATCGGGTACCGATGGCAGAACTACGCGTGAAGCTGACAGAGGCTGGCTTTGTCGATGTTGCAACGGTTCTACAAAGTGGGAATGTCATTCTGACCTCTTCGGATGAGAGCCCTGGTCGCGTAGAGGTTGCGGTCGAGCGGCTATTGGCCGCAGAGTTCGGAGTTGACGTGCGATGTGTTACTCGGAGTGCCGCAACCGTGAGAGCTCTTCTCGGTGACGATCCGCTAGCCAGTATCGCTACAGACCCGTCCCGTCACCTTGTGTACTTTTTCTCGGATGAACCCGCAACGGCCGCGGTTTGCGGGCTAATGCAGGGTGATCACAGCCCCGAAGTGCTCGAAATTCGCGGTACCGAAGCTCACGTCTGGACCCCAGACGGAGTGAAGGCGATGAAGCTCTCGAACCCCTACCTAGAAAAACGACTCGGCGTAATCGCGACCGCGCGCAACTGGAACACGATCAATAAGATCGTCGCCAAGTTGTAAGGGCGTCGGGGCTACTTCGAGCGGGCAGCGGAGGAAAGCTCGGCTGTCGTGAACGGCCCTACGGCCCTTTCTTCGGATGCGAAATGGTAGAGGGCCACTCCAAATACGCCGCGAGTAGCGCCGCTGTAAACGGCTCCCCCAACGACGATGACCAGACCAGCGATAGCTAGCAGGCTGCCACCAGCCAGTCCGGCGGTTGAGCCGGACGCGACGAGGAATATTCCGAGCCCGCCAACAAGCATGCCAGCAAGCATGATCAGCATGGCAATGCCGCCAATGACGATGTCGCCGGTGATCTGCTGGCCCCAACGAGATTTGACGAGATGCCCTGACCGTTTGATAGCGGCGACTGGGCCGATGCCTTCGAGCGCAATGACGGGGATGACCAAGAACGTGACGAGACCCCAAACGGCCGCTCCGAGACCGGCGACTATTTGTCCGGCGATTCCACCACGATCGCGCAGGATCGCGAAGAAGAGCGAAACCAGCGCTGAGACCAGAGCCCACCCGGCGATGACTGGAATCCGGCTACGCGCTATTGCCCGAGCCGCCGCAATGTCGGGCTCCCGGTCTTGCAGGGCCTCATTGGCCGCGGCGGCAAGGATCACGTTGTAATAGATCACGATGAAAGAAGCGAGATAAGAGCCGAAGGCGATCAGGACGATCCCGGCGGCGTCGAGGACGGTGTCGTCGGACCCCAGCAAGATCATGCCGGGAACGACAAACACGAGCGACACCAGCAGCGCGAATGCGCCTCCCTTCAGGGGGAGTTTGGCCAAGCTTTTATTGGTGCGGACGACGCCCCAGGCCTTCTTGGTTAGCTGCCATCCTGAACGCATACGGTCGAACATCGCGCCCACCGTAGCGCTGTTGCCCGATGCTGTCTCGGACCCGGCGCCTGGCTACGGAGCACGAGTCTCCGCCAAATAGTGGTCCGGCAGAACCGCTTGGCCTCACCCCGAGGTGGTGACTCGGACGAGCACAGTGTTGTCGACCTCGAGATCGGTGCCCCAAATGAGATCGGCGGCGGGGTCCCAAGCAATCTCGTCGTAGCCGTCCTTCGGGCCGACGTCGGCCTCGCTCCAAACGGTGGCGGTGCCCCAACCGCTGTCATCGAACCCTGGCTCGGCCCAGCCGGCCGGCGGAGTCGTGATTTCGTACTGGCAGGTGGCGTCTGGGTCGGCGTCCTTCTCGCAGTCGGTATTGAGTGGTGCGCGGTGGATCACGAGGGTTGCCCACTCGCCGTTGGTGACCGCGATGACTTCGCCGGTAGTTGTGTCGGTGATCTGAGCAATCAATCCGCCGTCGCCCATCTGTTGCTTCTGCTGGCCGATGTACTCGATTCCCGAGTCGGTCTCCTTGAAATCTT
>JAHRVJ010000116.1 GCA_019090765.1 Ilumatobacteraceae bacterium | reverse complement strand
TACCGGAGCGAGCGAAAGGTGGACGACACGGCCGGCGGAGAGGTTCAGTCGTCGAGCTTGAGGGCCTTGATGAAGACGTCGCCTGGCACTTCGACTCTGCCGATCGATTTCATCTTCTTCTTGCCCTCCTTCTGCTTTTCAAGCAGCTTGCGCTTGCGGGTGATGTCGCCGCCGTAGCACTTGGCTGTGACGTCCTTGCGTTTCGCCTTCACCGTCTCTCGCGCGATGATCTTGCCGCCAATCGCAGCCTGAATCGGGACATCAAACATCTGCCGCGGAATCAGTTCCTTCAACTTTTCACACATTCGGCTTCCATATTGGTAGGCCGAGTCACGGTGAACGATCGTGGAGAACGCGTCGGCTGGCAGCCCGTTGAGCAACAGGTCGACCTTGACCAGATTCGAGGGGCGGTATCCCGCGAGCTCGTAATCGAGGCTGGCGTAGCCCTTTGTTCGCGACTTCATCTGGTCGAAGAAGTCAATGACAACTTCGGCGAGTGGAACTTCGTACACCAGCTCCATCCGCTCGGTTGAGATGTACTCCATCGTCTTCATCTCGCCGCGCCTGGTCTGACACAGATCCATCAGCGGGCCTGTGTATTCCGCCGGAGTGATAATCGACAGCCTGAAGAAGGGCTCCTCAATCGATTCGATTTTCTGCGCTTCGGGCATGTCGGCCGGATTGTCAATCAACTCCCGAGTGCCGTCGGTGCGTGTCAGTTGGTACTCGACGCTTGGAGCCGTGGCAATCAGGGCCAGACCGAACTCTCGCTCCAAACGCTCCTTAACGATCTCCATGTGCAGGAGGCCGAGAAATCCACATCGGAAACCGAAGCCGAGCGCGCCAGATGACTCGGGGGCGTAAGTGATTGACGCGTCATTGAGTTTCAATTTGTCGAGCGACTCACGGAGGTGTTCGAAGTCGTCACCGTCGATCGGGAACAAACCCGAGAACACCATCGGCTTTGGGTCTCGATAGCCGGGCAGCATGTCTGAGGAACCGCCCACCGCAGTGGTGACCGTTTCGCCTGAGCGAGCGTCGGCAACATCCTTGATACCCGCGATCAAGTAGCCGACTTCGCCGGGGCCCAATTCGTCTACCGCCGTAGTTTCCGGTGAGCGAACCCCTATCTCAAGCGCTTCGTGAACCGCGCCAGTTTGCATGAAGGTCAATTTGGATCCGCTGGAGAGTTTGCCGTCCATAATTCGAATGCTCGAGACCACTCCGCGGTACTGATCAAACTGTGAATCGAAGATCAGCCCCTGAAGAGGCGCTTCAAGGTCACCAGAGGGCGCCGGAATCTGCTCGATAATGGCATCCAACAGATCGGGCACGCCTTCGCCCGTTTTGGCCGACATCCGAATGACCTCATCTGCCGGCACACCGAGAATCGTTTCGATCTCGCCCGCATAACGATCGGGATCTGCGGCGGGAAGGTCGATCTTGTTCAGCGCGGCAACAATCTCGAGATCATTTTCGAGGGCTAAGTAACAATTCGCGAGCGTCTGCGCCTCAATCCCCTGAGCCGCGTCAACCACGAGCACGACTCCCTCGCAGGCTGCGAGGCTACGACTGACCTCGTACCCGAAGTCGACGTGACCGGGCGTATCAATCAGATGGAAGACATGGTCCTTCCAGTTCACACGGACGTTCTGCGCTTTGATAGTAATTCCGCGCTCACGTTCCAGATCCATCGAGTCAAGAAATTGCGAGCGCATATCGCGGGCATCAACTGCTCCCGACACTTCCAGAATGCGGTCGGAAAGTGTCGACTTCCCATGATCGATATGTGCGATAATTGAGAAATTCCGGATGCGATCGAGATTCATGTCTTGAGCAACGCTATCTGGGCACGTTGCCTGCAATGGCGGCCAACCGGTAGAGTCGTGTGGCTATTCGAAGCAGGCATTGAGTGTCGATGCCCCCAGATCGACCCGATCCGAAGTTGACGATTCCAGAAAGAAGCACGCAGGTCACTCAAAATGGCGAACATCAAGAGCCAGAAAAAGCGCATCCTCACCAACGAGAAGCGTCACCAGCGCAATAAGGCTGTCAAGACCGAGGTGAAAACCCGCACCAAGCAGGCCACCGATTCGATCGGCACCGACGAGAACGAAGCGGCTGTGAACCTCGCCATAAAGCGGATCGACATGGCCACCGCCAAGGGCGTCATGCACAAGAACACCGCTGCCCGTAAGAAGAGCCGCTTGATGAAGCAGATCAACGCCGGCTCATAAGCCCCCTTGTCGCCTGAGGGTCACCTCGGCGACAAGCCGTCAGCGCCGCAGTTTCGATAAGCGAGCGACGAGTACCTCCATCACCAACTCAGCCGACAGATCCTTCGCTCCGCGTAGGTCAAGATCAGCTTGAGCAACCAGTTCGATAGCCCGTTTCACTGACGCGCCGCCGAGACGTTCGTAGTTCTCTCTCGCCTTCTTCGCTGGGTAAGGCGACTTAATCCCCGTGGCCGCCATCACCTCTTTCTCACTCCGCGCATCAGCTCCATCGAGCTTGGCCAAATTTGAATAGTGAGTATGCAGAATCGACATCACCTGTAGAGGGTGCCGGCCGCCCGCGTGCATCATCCGGCCGAGCAAGGTGAGCGCCTTCGTGGTGTTACCAGCCGAGATCGCGTCAGCGAAATCCCACGGCGGGACTCCACCCGCCTCACCGAGAAACGGCTCGATATCTGCAAACACCAACTGATGGTCGGCGCCGAACGTGCCCTTAAGGGTGGCGAGAATCCCATCAAGTCGACCCACATCCTCGCCCAACCACTCACCAAGCTGGGCGGCGGCGTCGGGCTTGATCCGTAGGCCGGCCGCAGAGGTGTGGTCAGCGACCCAGCTGCGCCGCTCCTTGGCCCGCGACGGCGGAGACGTGTTGGTGACGGTCCCGCTGCTCTTGACCGCGTCGGACAACTTTTTCGCGACTCGGCCCCCGCCCCCGGCCAGCACCAGGTCGGAGCTGTCGAGCGGATTGTCCAGATAGGCCAGCAGCGGCCCAACGTCAGAGGTGACGAAGCGTCCGATGTCGCGGGCGACCACAACGCGCTTGTCAGTTAGAAACGGCGGTGTCTGCGCAGCATCGACTACCAGTCGCAGCTCATAGTCATCGCCGTCGAACTCGTCAACCATCATCGAACGATCGCCGTCGCCAACCAACTCATCAACAAGGTCATGCACCGCTGTGCGCAGAATCGACTCATCGTCACCGGTCAGCAGGTAGGTCGTCATGAAGACTCTGATTCTTATCGCGTCGCGCCACGATCCCCGCAATGCCGGCAATCACCACGACAATTGCGGCCCACCCGAGCCACACCCAAGGTGGATCTGGCTCGAGCCGAGCCCCCAGTATCGAGATCGTGTCAACCCACCTCGTGCCGAAACGGGCTGGCAGCATCAATACTGGCGCCAGCGCCGGTATCCAGCCAGCGAGCAGCCCAGCCGGCATGCCATAGAGCATGACCGCACCCGCCACCGGAACCGCTAGCAAGTTGGCTGGGATGCTGACGAGCGGCAGCCGACCGAATACGAGCACACTTGGAACTACGACCCCCGCCTGGGCCCCCAATGTCACCCCGACCGGCATCGCCAGCGGGCCAAGCGAGGAGAGTCGGCTACCTACCCACGGACCCACCGTGCTTACACCAGCCGTCGCGCCCACCGACAACCAGAACCCGATTGACCACACCAGCAGTGGGTCAATCAGCACCAGCGCCGACACCGCTAGCGCCAGTATCCGAACCGGCGACCGCTCGCGTCCGCCAAGAAATGCCGTCGCGGAAAGCCCCGCCATCGCTCCCGCACGCACAATCGACGGCTCAAACCTGGTTAACGCGACGAACCAAGCAATCACCCCGATCGTCGCAGCCCATCTCGGCCAAGGCCGCAAGCGGCTGAGTAGCGGGCCGCATGCGGCCAAAATGTAGGCGACGTTCTGGCCCGAGACGGCCGTGAGGTGCGACAGACCACTGGCCCGGAAGCGATCGATCATTGCCCTCGGTTGATCACGATCATCACCTACAACAAGGCCGCGAAACAACGCACCATCGGGCTCGGGAAGTGTGTCCGCGGCCCGCTCGATTGCACCGCGCACACGATTGGAAGCACGAGCCAAGGCTCCACCGGGTCGTACGTCACTCGCCCAATCAAGATCGAACTCGCCCACAACGTGCTGCCACGCAACTCGCCGCGCTCGTTGGGGGTCCAGCTGCTTACGCACACCGCTCGCAGCTACCCACTGCCCTCCCCGCCAGCGACGCACCCGCTTCTGCTGTGCGTATCCGCGAGACCACGTCTCGAAGCGCTCGCCGCCGATTT
>JAHRVJ010000115.1 GCA_019090765.1 Ilumatobacteraceae bacterium | reverse complement strand
CATAACGACCGTGCAGCGATCGACACAACGGAATCGTCAGTTGCGACGACTTCCTCGTCGACCGCGAGCCTTACTGCGCGGGCCGCAATCTCTTGGGGGTCCGTTAGGACGCTCCCGGGCTCACTGCGTGGGACAAGCCTGCCATCGGGCTGGTAGGCCCGGTCAACGAAGGCCTCTGGCACCGCATCGAGCCCAGCTTCGTCGGCCGCTGACAACAAGGCCGAGTCAGGCGGACCCATGATTGCCAGTGAGAAGTCGTATTCCGCCGCAGCTGACACCACTGCGCGAGCTAGCTCAGGTTCAACAGCGGCTGCGTGATAGAGCGCCCCATGCGGCTTCACGTACGCCACCTCGGTGCGTGCCGACTGGGCAAAGGCGTCTAAGGCTCCAAGTTGATACAAGACGAGGTCAGACAGGTCGTCTGGTTCCATCTCGATCCGTCGTCGCCCGAAGCCCATGAGGTCGAGGTACGACACGTGGGCGCCGATCACGACTCCGCCACTCGCCGCTGTACTACAAGTTGCCCGTAGGCCACTTGGGTCTCCGGCGTGGAACCCGCACGCGACGTTTGCGCTGGTCACGATCTCGAGCATCGCGGCGTCGTCGCTTAGCTTCCATGCTCCGAACGACTCCCCCAAGTCGCAGTTCAGATCGATGGCCATGGCGGCACTCAGAGTCGAGTGCGGTCGAGGCGATCGAAACAGCGGCGACCGTTGGTACGTGCAAGATCAGCTACTTCTAGATCGCTGGTGGGAACCTCGCGGTCGGGGCCAGCGAGCGCAGCGGCTCCGGTGGCGATGGCGGTTGCCCGATCGAGGCCCTGACTCCACGTTTCGGCCAACCGTACGCGAATGGCTTCTGCGTCGCCGCCGATCGCGGCGTAGTCACGTTCATCAGAAACTGTGCCGTCATACAGAACGTGGAACATTTGGTCCTGGTCGGGGTCGGAGCCGATTTCGGCGACGAGAATCTCGACTTCCATCGGCTTCATCTCGTGGGTGAAGATTCGTCCGAGCATCTGGGCATAGCTGTTGGCGAGACTCCGCGCATCGACGTCATCGCGTGAGTATTGGTACCCCTTAAGGTCGGCGGCTCGGACCCCGGCGACCCGCAGTTGGTCGAATTCGTTGTACTTGCCGACTCCCGCGAAGGCGATGCGATCGTAGATTTCGCTGACTTTCCGCAGGGTATGCGACGAGTTCTCGGCAACAATCACGATGCCGTCCGCGTAGCGCATCGCCACCAGGGCCCGTCCGCGGGCGATCCCTTTCCGGGCAAAGTCGGCCCGGTCTTTCATCATCTGTTCGGGGGCGACGTAGTAGGGCATGCTCATCGCTCGCGCACCTCCTCCACTATTGCTTCGTACCGGGCGGCGAGGTCATCGTCGTCCAGGCGGTTCCAGCCTTCGGAATCGATTGCGGC
Source organism: Ilumatobacteraceae bacterium (assembly GCA_019090765.1). Lineage (GTDB taxonomy): Bacteria > Actinomycetota > Acidimicrobiia > Acidimicrobiales > Ilumatobacteraceae > Sva-07. The sequence goes on along the minus strand of JAHRVJ010000115.1, from coordinate 4,049 downwards.
AATCACGGGATAGATCCCGCGGAGGGCGTCGGGCCCTCCTGTGGCCGAGTCGGCGTCTGCTGCTTCCCACAACGATCGTGCGGCGAGATTGACCGCATCGTCCTTGGTCATGTCGGCACCGAAACCCACCTTGACCACCGTGCCCGCGTGCAAGCTGCCCGATCCGGTAGTGACGTAATCACGTTCTTCATACCTTCCGCCGGTGGCGTCGTATGCCCACAAACGACCCTGTTCGCGGCGCTGGTCGTAGCCCGCAAAGATTGGAACAACCACCATCCCCATCATCGCGGCCGACAAATTGCCGCGGACCATCATCGAAAGTTGATTGGCCTTGCCTTCCAAACTCAGCGAGGAACCTTCAACTTTTTCATAGTGTTCAAGTTGCAGTTGGAACAGCCTGATCATTTCCATGGCCGGACCTGCTGCGCCCGCAATGGCGACGCCACTATGACCATCGGCCTGGACGACCTTCTCCATCGTTCGGTGCGAGATCAAATTGCCCGAGGTCGCCCGGCGATCGCCAGCCATGACGACGCCCTCGCCGTAGTTCACGGCGACACAGGTTGTGGCGTGTGGCACCCCGAGAGAACCGGTTGCGCCGTCGCCGGAGGAGTTGACCGCGAGCATGGCGGCGTGCGGGTCGAGGCCAACTCGCCGCAGTAGTTCTGGGAAGCTCGAACCGGGGTCGTCTCCGGTTGTGAACAACGGCATCGTCACGGGCTACTGACCACCTTTTTGAACGTAAGACTTGACGAAGTCTTCGGCATTGGTTTCGAGAACCTCATCGATTTCGTCGAGTAGGTCATCAAGTTCCGCCTTGAGTTTCTCACCGGTTTCTGTTACCGCCGGAGCTGCATCGGCGGAGACATCTCCAGATCGAGTTGAGGTGTCCTTCGACTTCTGTGTGCGTTCTGCCATTACGTGAGCCTCCCCTTCAGTGTCGAATTCGGATTCGGTGCAAGTAGCTGCTTACTGGCCGAGATTATCGAGCAGCGCCCTAGCTGATGCGCTGGTGTCGATCAACGTAGCAACGTGCTCAGCGGTGCCGCGCAGTGGATCCATCATTGGCACGCGCTGTAAAGGTTCGCTGCCCACATCGAAAACCACAGAATCCCAGTTTGCAGCGACAACCTCATCGGGGTATTTCGCCAGGCAACGTCCGCGAAAGTAGGCCCGAGTCGTCTCGGGCGGCTGCGTCATGGCGTCGCCAACCTCGTCGGCCGAAACCAGCGTTTCCAGCCCGGCGCGCAGCGCCAAGCACCGATCAACCCGAAGATCGTGATACTGCAAGTCGATCGCCTTCAGCCGCATTGATCCCGGCTCAAGATCGTGCCGGTTCCCATACCCTTCAACGAGGCGACGCTTGGCTATCCAATCAACGATGCCGGCGGCAGATTCGGGTTCGGATTCGAGTGCGGTGAGCACGCCTTCCCATCGATCGAGGACGTCCTTGCCGACCTGCTCGTTGACACAGGACAAACCGTGAGATTGTTCGTACTTACGCGCCCGCTCAAACAATCCCCATTGAACCTCAAGCGCAGTGGCCCGCCGGCCGTCCCGCAACATCACCGTCTTTGTCAGCGACAGATCGTGACTGATCTGGCGGATCGCGGCAACAGGACTACCCAGCACCCAATCGTCGCCAAGCTCATCGTCTTCGATCATGGCGAGAACGATCATCGTGGTACCCACCTTGAGGTACGTCGCCACCTCGCTCATGTTGGAATCACCGACGATTACGTGCAGACGCCGGTACTTTTCGGCGTCGGCGTGGGGCTCGTCACGAGTGTTGACAATCGGACGCTTGATTGTGGTTTCCAGCCCGATCTCTTCCTCGAAGAAGTCGGCGCGCTGGCTGATTTGGTATGGGACGTCATCTGATGGCCGGCCAGGAAGCTCGCAGCCCACCTTGCCTGCGCCACAGAAGATCTGCCGCGTCACTAGGTGCGCGGTGACCTGGCGTGCCAGCCGCGCAAAGGGCACCGATCGGGCAATGAGGAAGTTTTCGTGACACCCGTAGCTGTTGCCCTTGCCGTCAGAATTGTTCTTGTGAACGATGATCTCAGCGTCACCGCCAAAGCTGGCCGACACTTCGGCCATCGAACGCCGCACCACTTCCTCAGCGGCCCGATCCCAGACCACTGCCTCGCGGGCGTTTGTTACTTCGGGGGTTGAAATCTCCGGATGCGCATGGTCCACGTAGTAGCGGGCACCGTTGGTGAGTACCGCGTTTACGAGTGTTGTCTCGACCTCTGGGGCCAGCGACGGGTCGAGGGTGTTTCCGCGTGCATCGTTGGCGGGTTGTTCATCTTCGAAGTCCCAGGCGATACGTCCCCGGTCGCGGGCTGTTGCCGCGATGTAGGCGTTGATCAACACGGAGGACGCGGTGACCGGGTTGTTGTCTCCCCCGCGCACGACAATGCCGTACTCGGTCTCGATTCCGCAGACCTTTGGCAACGCCATGAACGAAATCTAGCCTGGGCCAAGCGGCGATGGCTACAGGTACTGGCCGGTCTGAGCGCGTTCGATTGAGCGGCCGCCAGGAGGGTCATCATCGGAGGGGTCAGAAACAAGCGTGCGAATGAACACGATGCGCTCACCCTTCTTGCCCGAGATCTTGGCCCAGTCGTCTGGGTTCGTGGTATTCGGAAGGTCTTCGTGCTCTTTGTATTCCTGCTTGACAGAATCGAGCAGGTCTTGCGAACGAACCCCTCTGGCGCCGCCGGAAATGACTCGCTTGATGGCCAGCTTCTTGGCCCGCCGCACGACGTTTTCGATCATCGCTCCTGATGCAAAGTCGCGGTAGTACAGCACCTCTTTGTCGCCGTTTTGATAGGTGACTTCAAGAAAGCGATTTGCTTCGTCTTCGCGGTACATCTCCTCAACCGCTTGGTCGATCATCTCCTCGATTGATTCGTCGGCGGCGAGCGGGATCTCATCGTGAAGGTACCGCGCAAAGATCGCGTGCGCCGATTCGGCGTTTGGGCGATCGATCTTGATCTTCACATCGAGTCGGCCCGGACGCAGGATTGCCGGGTCGATGAGATCTTCACGATTCGTAGCGCCAATGACGATCACGTTCGTCAGGCCCTCAACGCCATCGATTTCCGCTAGGAGCTGCGGCACGATCGTTGATTCCATGTCGGAACTAACGCCAGATCCGCGAGTTCGGAACATCGAGTCCATCTCGTCAAAGAACACGATGACTGGCCAACCCTCGTCGCTCTTTTCCCTTGCTCGTTGGAACACCAGACGAATTTGCCGCTCGGTTTCACCGACGTATTTGTTGAGCAGTTCGGGGCCCTTGATGTTGATGAAGTAGCTCCGCCCCTTGCCCTCCCCAACGGTTTCTGCGACCTTCTGAGCCAGGCTGTTCGCAACCGCCTTCGCGATCAGCGTCTTACCGCAACCGGGCGGCCCATAGAGCAGGATTCCTTTGGGGGCCGGCAGCTGATGCTCGGCAAACAGGTCGTGGTAGAGGTATGGCAGCTCAACAGCGTCAGCGATCTGTTCGATCTGTACATCGAGGCCGCCGATGTCTGAGTAGGAGATGTCGGGCACTTCCTCAAGCAGGAGGTGGTCAACTTCCGGACGTGGGAGGTGCTCAAGCAAGAGGTTCGATCGCACATCTAGCCGTAGAGAATCGCCACTGCGGATGAAAGTGCCCCGCATCGCATCGGCAAGTTCACAGACGCGCTCTTCGTCGGCACGCCCGACTACGACCACCCGAACCCCATCTTCGAGGACTTCTTTGACAGTCACGACTTCACCGGTGACCTCGGGCCTCCGTGCCAGCACGACGTTAAAGCTCTCGTTGAGCACTACTTCTGATCCGCGGGCGAGGAGCTCGTGATCGATGTCTGGGTGAAGCGCCACGCGCATCTTGCGGCCGCTGGTGAGAACGTCAACGGTGTTGTCGTCGTTCTTACCGACAACGACCCCGTAGGCCGATGGGGGATGCGAGAGTTTGTCGACTTCTTCGCGCAACGCCAGAATGTTTTCGCGTGCTTCACGAAGGGTAAAGGAGAGCTTCTCGTTCTGCCCAACTG
>JAHRVJ010000114.1 GCA_019090765.1 Ilumatobacteraceae bacterium | reverse complement strand
GCGACAAGCGATACCACACGCGGGCCCGACGAACGGGAGAATAGCTCAGGCACGGTGATGATTGGAATGGCACCCTGCGTACGGGCCATCGAATCGAGCGAAGCACGCAATCGGTCGAGGTGCTGGGCACCGGTCCTGCGACGGGCCTCAGCCAGCCGCACTGCGTCAAGCACTGCGCTCATGCCCTCGCCAGCACCCGACACAAGTATCTCAAGAGCCTCATCGAGGCGATCGAAGATTCGCTGCTCGTCGCGGCTAAACAGCACCGGTAAGACACGATTCGCGATCACTGCCGATGGGTAGGCCCCAGTTTCTTCAGTCAAGCGCCCAAGCAATTCTATCGATTCCGTAACTGGCATCTCCTCAGGCGTTGTTGCAACCACTACGCCGGTTCTCAAGGGGTCGTTGAGAATGTCGAGCATCCACTGCGTCTGATCGCGAACCAAGCCCACCTGAACCAGGTCGGCGATCACTTTGGGTGCACCGATCTGGCTGACGATATGCCCGCTGGCTTCGGCGTCGACAACGATCAGGTCGTAGTTCCGCTCCCGGACTTCGTAGCAGAGCTTGCCGACGCCGAGAATTTCCTTCACGCCCGGGGCGGCATCGGCAACGAAGTCGAATGTCTTGGCCAGTGGCCCGATCCGGCCAATCAGCGGAATGCGCACGAACAGCCGTAGGTACTCGCGAAGCGAATCTTCGGTGTTCATCGCCATGGCCGACAGGCCAGGTGCCACCTCGGTCGGCTCGAACGTCAACTCGCCTACGTCGAACGCGTTCGCAAGCGCTCCTTTGGCGTCCATCTCACAAACGAGGGTGCGCCGCCCATGACGTGCCGCGACTTCGGCAAGCGCAGCCGCGATTGTGGTCTTACCGACGCCACCTTTTCCGGTGACCCACAGCAGGTCAAGGTCGAGGAGGTCAGGGCGCGAGCTGACCCCTGGCAGTGTCAGCCTCCGAAGCCAATCCGTCGATCACCGTCGGCGGAGCCGAGTTCGACGTACGCGATCTTGGCTGCCGGGATGGCCACATCTTTGCCACGCTTATCAGTCACCCAGAGAACATCAGTCGACCCAGCGAGCGCATCTTCTACTTTCGCCTTGAGCGCGTCGCGGTCAGCGTCTTCGGCAAGCTCGATAGACAGTTCGCGGGGGGCTTGGGTCACTCCGATACGTAGATCCACAGCGGTCACGCTATCGGCAGCGGCCGGCAGTGGTCTTGATTGGCGGGCTCAGAAGCGTGTGGCGCAGAATGTGTCGCCCTGAGCGAAGCTCGACTCGGTAGTTACCTTGCCCAGAGTCTGCTCATCGTCGTCATCGACCAACGCACCAAGCATCCCCTTGACCATGCCTCGGTCGACAGCGCAGATAACAGGGTGCTCAGTTGCAACCTCACCAAAAGGGCAATGATTGTTGATGATTCGAAGTTGGTTGTTGCGGGACTCTGAGTGAGCCGCGAACCCGTGAGCTGTAAGAGCATCGGCAACAGCCTGCATCGCCGACCGCAGCGTCCGGCGACCCTGGGTGAGGGCCTCTCCAGTGAGGCCCGCGGCCATTGCTCGGCCGTATTCGAAGCCGACTTCTTCGGCCAGTTGCTCAGCCTCGTCATGGGGAAGCCGGTCGAGTGAGCGACCGAGGAGGGACAGCATCAGGTCGTCGCTGCGGACCGAGAACCCGATTTCGCTGATCTTGACTGCGTCGGCAACAGCGAAATATCGTTTGGAAGGACGACCCGCGCCCGCCTGTGTGTTCTTGCCGGAGACAACTTCGAGGTAGCCGCCCGCCGCGAGTTTGTCGAGGTGATGGCGGGCCACGTTGGCATGCACGCCGACCTCGGTCGCGACGATTGAGGCGGTAATTCCTTTGTCGTCGGGGCCTGACCGTTCTTTGGCCAGCAAATAGATCGACCGGCGTGTCGGGTCACCAAAGGCGTCGGTGATTGCCGAGACCGCTGCGGTGAACGACGGGCTCGAACTCATCCCACGATTGTACCTATCCGCGTAGTGCAAATTCGCATCCGCGTCGCCACAATGGGTCCATGGCCAAAGGCTCCCCCCGTGTAACCGAAGACCAGGTCGTAGAGGCACTACGCCCGGTCGAGGATCCCGAACTTCACCGCTCGATCGTTGATCTCGGAATGTTGCGAGCGATCGAGATCCGCAAAAACGGGGTGGTGGGCGTGGTGATCGCCCTCACGGTCCCTGGGTGTCCGCTCAAAGATGAGATTCAGCGACGCGTCACAGAAGCCGCCACACAGCTCGAGGGTGTCGAGTCGATTGATCTCGAATACACCGTAATGACAGACGAAGAGCGCGAAGCCCTTCGCCGCGAACTCCACGGTGATGCTTCCGCAACGGCGGGCGCCGACCAGCCGCACGGTCATGCTGAAGGTCGCGAAATTCCCTTCGCCAAGAACAGCTCGAAGACTCGCCCGCTGTTGATCTCCTCTGGCAAGGGTGGCGTTGGCAAGTCCAGTGTCACCACGAACCTCGCCGTCGCGTTGGCTTCGCAGGGCTACTCCGTTGGAGTCGTTGACGCTGACATTTACGGTCATTCAATTCCGCGGATGCTCGGCGCCGACCGCGATCCTGTAGTTATCGACGAGATGCTCGTTCCCCCCGAATCATGGGGCGTGCGCTGCATTTCGATTGCCTATTTCGTTCCTGAGGGCCAGGCCGTCATCTGGCGCGGACCGATGCTGCACAAAGCACTCGAACAATTTCTCACTGACGTGTTCTGGGACGAACCAGACTTCCTCCTGATCGACATGCCGCCCGGCACTGGCGACATCGCGTTGTCGCTCGCCCAGTACCTGCCGCGGGGCGAGGTGTTCGTGGTGACCACCCCTCAGCCGGCTGCCCAAGAGGTCGCTTCGCTATCAGCGGCGATGGCCGCCAAGGTCAACTTGCCAGTTCGCGGCATTATCGAAAACATGTCGTGGTTCACTGGCGACGACGGCAAGCGATACGAGATTTTCGGTAGTGGCGGCGGCCAGCAATTGGCCGACGAGCTCGACATTCCGCTACTCGGCAAACTCCCGCTCGTACCCGCTCTCCGTGAAGGAGGCGACACTGGTCGGCCAATTACCGCCGTCGACCCTGACTCGGAATCAGCGAAGGTGTTCCAGCAGATCGCCCACCAGATTGCGGTCGAGATGAAACCAAACAAGGTGTACTCCGATGCCTTGAAAGTTACCTAAGGAACACCAACTGACCTGCCCGGCTCCGCAACTCGCTTGGGGATGATCCCCTCCCTTACGCCCGGCGAGCCTGTGGCGCTGGGGTTCGAG
>JAHRVJ010000113.1 GCA_019090765.1 Ilumatobacteraceae bacterium | reverse complement strand
GCCCGGACGGACAGGAGTTCTACACGAACATGATCGTGGCACTACTCGACGAACTAGAAGTCTAATTCTCGATACAGGCAGACAAGACTGCCGAGCGAATCGATCAGAAGACAGCCGAGGCGATGTCACCTCTATCAGCTGCCCAAGTTAACGTTGTAGGCGAGCGGCTCGGTCCTCGGCACACCGCAATCTGGCGAGCTCGGACCTGATAGAGGGACGGTCAGAACCTCACTCAACATTTCGCTGTACGCGTCCACGACTCCGCCGTAACCCCTAACCCTCCACGCAGAGTCTGCGACTTTTCGAAGACCGGAAGCCCACCAGCCACCTTGCATCGCATTCCATCGCCGAATCCCGGCCGCCCGCAGCTCAAGGAAGAACCTATGGTCGTTCCTAGATGCAGGAGCCCCATAGTTCTCGGTCCACTGAGCCAACTGCGAGAGAAACCCCAGGAGCTGCTCGCCGTCGGTTGATGAGAAGCTCCGGCGAGGCCCCGCACTCGACCTCGCCCTCCACCTCGAAGCCATCAACCAAGACGAACAACAAACCAACCGCCAACTCATCGAAGGCACACTCCTCCCCCACCAAGCCCGCAAACTCGCCGGCTGACGCCCCCTACGAAACGCAGCTAGAGCCCGCAGCCTCAATCTTCTCGATGATCCGCCCAAGCTTGGACCGCTCGAACGGAACCGACGGGCCCTCGGCACAGTCAAGAGCACTCACAGCTTCCCGTAACGCCGGAAGCGCCGACCGAATTTCGAAACGACTGATCACAGCCAGGCCATCGAACCGACGCCGCGAATCGAGCCCACGACCTATCCAATTCGCCAGCACGCCGTCGACCACAGATCGGTCGGGGTCGCTGAGCCCGCGATAGAACTGTTCGAACCGCAGGACAGCCTGATGGGAGAGCTTGACCGCCTGCGCCTCATCATCGAGGCGCGCCCACAGTCTCTCTACCTCCTCCGCCGTCAGAACGCCCATCACCCAGCCACCGAGAGTAACTCGGACGGGATCGCATACTGCGGACGCTGAGTACCCAGGACCACCGCGCCCACCGTCAAGCCGACCGCCATGAGCACCGCGACTCTCTCACGGTTCTCCTCAGTCGGCATGGCTCGGAGCAGCAACCGGTTCATTCCGCCGCGGAACGCTTCCACGTGGAACAGCCGCAGGAACCCGATGGACTCGCCATCAGCCAAAGGGGTGGGTGATCGCATTTCCCCCTCGTAGAAGCCCGTCGTCGACAACCGGCCACTCGACGAACCACAGCCGGGTCGGGCTGGGTCAGGGGGCTGATCCCTGTGGCACGATCCACTGGGTGGGTTGGCCGGTGATACCAGTGACTATGTCGTAGTCGCCGTCGTAGTGGAGGATCGTCACCCGGTGTCGTTCGGCCACCGCTGCAATTAGCAAGTCGGGTAGCGGGACGGTTCGCATCCTGGCTGACGACCAGAGCTCTCCTTGCACTTCGAGTGCGCGACGCCAGTCGTTGTCCTCGGTGGCCAACCACTCGTAGCCGACGGACCGGTCATCGTTAACAGTCTTGAACTCAGCGGGCGACCGGGTCGACCACAGGATTTCAAACTCGATGACCCCACAAGTGGCAACAACCCCTGATTCGATCAACGGGGCGAGCACAGAACGAACGGACGGCAGGTGCAGGCGCGAGAGGGCGCTCGTGTCGGCGATATAGGTCGCTACCGCTGCCATGCACTCGACATGATGTCGACATCGCGGAGATCAGCGTGAGCATCAGCAACGAACCGTTCAAGGTCACGACGACGTCCGGCGAGCGCAGCAACCGTCGCTAAGGCTTGGTTGACGGTTTCCTTCTTCGTAGTCGTTCCGAGAGCGCTCTTGGCGCGAACTAGCGCAACCTCGTCGATGTCGATCAGTGTCTTCGCCACAAGGCCCCTCTATATATCTCTAGCCAGGTCTTCAGTATATACAGGCGTTCAGACCAGTGTCGAGGTCTGTTTCGTGGTGGTTCGAAATGGCGTGACCCGCTGATTGACGATTGGAAGCGTCGTTCGAGTCCCTCCCGTTCCGCCAAGAGATAGTGCTCAGGCATGGGGCGATATCGAGTATTGATGGTCGGTGGCGGCGCTGCCTCGGTGCCGGTGAGCTCGAGTGCCCTCCGTCCGACTAGCAGCGCTCGACACGCTCGTCCCAGTAGCGATCGTCAGAGCACTCGGCGACAAACAAAACCACCATTTGGTATGTAGTACGATATCGTATTAAATATCCTGCGATTTCGCACTACATACTTGGGAGCTACAAGATGAAACTGACAACACCATTCACCGCTACCACCTCGATCGTGACTCGACTTGCCTCGTGGAAGCTGTGGGTCGCAAGCGCAATGCTGTTCACACCAGTCGCCTGGGTGTTCTTCGCATCATCAGCGCCGTTCGCGATTCCCGCTGTCGAGGCTGCCTGCCACCAGACTCCACCCGACATGCGCTTGTTCACCAGCGCCCATGGCGTCACCGAGTTCCTCAACGACTGCGGACCCAACGGACGTGACACCTATCGGCAGATGCAACTTGCCGACCTCTTCTACCCCGCCATCGTCGGCGTCTTCCTGGCCTCCTCGCTGAGCCTGGCCATCCACCGGCTATCGCCGCAACCCCACCGACTTCTCTGGCTCGGCGCCCTCCCGCTCGCGGCGATGGCATTCGACTACCTCGAGAACCTCTTCGCCTGGCTGGCGCTGGCCAGCTACCCGGACCCGATCGCCACAAACCACCTACTGGGCGTGGCCTCGGCAGCAAAGACCACAACCTCGTGGGCAGCAGGCCTCGCGCTTCTCGCCGCCCTGGCAGCAATTGTCGTGCGGGCGACCAGGTCTCGGCTGTCAGGAGCGAACCGCGACCATGCCGCACCCGATGCTGCTGACGAACGTGAGGCCATAGGCTCAGCGCTATGACCAAGGCCGACGGGGACGGGAGCCCGGCCAAGCGCCCGATCGTTGGTGGACTGAGCAATGTGCTGTTCGATGCCTGGCTGGTCTCGCGATCGGTTCACCAGCTCATCGACACCGCTATCGAGGAGTCGGGTCTCGACGCCGACGAGTTTGCGATCTATTCCGTCCTGGCGTCGGGCGAGGGGATGACACCTTCAGACCTCAGCCACTGGATGGCGGCGGCACCCACGACCGTGTCGAGCTATGTCAAGCGCTTCGAACGACGCGGCCACATCACCCGCATTCCCAACCCCGAGGACGGGCGCTCGTACCGACTCCAGCTCACAGCGACAGGGCGCGCCGCCCACCGGCATGCCGGCGAACTCTTCACACCAATCCTCGCGCACACCGAGGACGCCCTTGGTGCTCGCGCCGAGAAAACCCACGCTCAACTCCTGACGCTCCTGCACGCCGTCGACGCGGTCAGAGACGAGCACGCATAGTCCCCTCCGTGGGGCTGACCCGTCGAAACCCGCACGCTGGTCGAGGGCCTCCGCCAGCTCTCGCGGCCTCCCCGTTTGTGTGTGGTTTTTGGGCGCTTGGTGGCCAAAAACCACACACAAACGGGGGCTCGGGGAATTGGAGGGGGCGGTGGCCAATTAGGCGGCGTGGGTGAAGGTGCCGCGATAGCTGCTCGGAGTGGATCCAACCACCTTTGTGAAGTGCTGACGGAGTGCAGCGGCTGACCCGAACCCGCATGTGGCGGCGATCTCATCGATCGTGGCGCTGGATGTTTCCAACATCTGCTGCGCGGCGACGACACGCTGGTGCAGGATCCACTGCAGCGGTGTGGTCCCCGTTGCCGCCTTGAAGCGGCGAGCGAAGGTGCGTGGCGTCATCGCGGCGCGTCGGGCAAGTTCGTCAACGGTGAGGGGTCGCGAAAGGTTCCCTTCAACCCATTGCAGTACAGCACGCAGATCGCCTTCGACATCCTCGGATCGGGGAATTGGTTGCTCAACGTATTGCGCCTGACCACCGTCTCGATGCGGCGGCACAACCATCCGCCGGGCAATTGTGTTGGCCACTTCCGCACCCCAATCCTCACGAACCAGATGTAGACAAAGGTCGATCGCCGCTGCTGTTCCAGCCGAGGTGTACAACCTGTCACCCCCCGCATAGAGCACATCTCGCTGTAGTTCAATCTCTTTGTGATGCTGGCCGAAGAGATGAGCGTGGTACCAGTGCGTGGTTGCCGGGCCACCCCCCAACAGACCAGTCGCTGCCAACACAAACGCGCCCGAACAGAATGTCACCACACGGGCCCCACGCGCATGCACCGCGCGTAAGGCGTCAAGTACCGCGGGTTCGTACTCGTACTCGCCCAACGGCGCCTTACCGTTCGGAATGACCACAGTGTCAGCCCACTCCAACGCTTCTAACCCGTGATCAAGCTGCAACCCGAACCCGACGGCGGCCCTGAGATCGGGGCCTTCGTTGCTGCACAGCCGAACCTCCGAAAATGGCACACCCTGCTCAGTCCGATCACTGCCCCACACTTCAGTTGCGACCGCAGTCTCGAACAACGACGGCCGATCGAAGAGCAAAACTGCCACTCGATGCTCGCGTTTCTGCTTCCAGGCAGTGGCAGCTTTCATAGTCATAGACGTAATTATGCCATTGGCAGAATGACATGCACCAGCGCATTCTTGCCAGGTGATGTTCTCTTCGTACTGCCCCACCCATGATGCTTCTGTTCTCCTGACCCGCCGCAATGTCATCAACTTCTGGAACGGCCCCGACGGCCCGGTCATCAAATGGAGGTGCAACTGCGGTCACGAGGGCACCCTCGGACGTTCAGGCAACGACGCCGACCCGATCCATCTGGCTTCATCAACTCCGGCGGGCGGGCGGCCAGACGTGCAGGTGCGCGCCGACAACGAAACCCTGGTCGGATAGGTGCAGTCAGCCGGCGGTAGTAGTGGCGGCGCTCGGTACTCGCACGCGACGCGCCTCGGGGATCAGCAGCGCCGCGCCGACCAAGAACGAGATCCCGCCCCCGAAAGTCGTCACCGCCACGAGATCGGCGTTGCGCACAGCTCCCGATGACGCGACCACCTCAGCCCCCACGGCTGACATAGCAAACAGAACCGAACCCACAAGGTTGATGAGGACGATCCACCATGACACATCCCCGGTTCTCAGCCGGCCAGCCGAGTTGCAGACCTCGGCCCAGGCGAGATAGCTGGCGATCAGGAAACAGACCGATCCAGCGACATCTGGCCACCAGACCAACTCGTTGCTCTGACGAGCGCTGAGATCGCCACGCATCGCGTCAAATGTCGAAAGGTTGAAGAACAACGTCCCGAGCAGCTGAATAGCGGTGGCCCACCATTCAATCCGCACTGGCCGAAACGAAAAGATACGGACCTCGCGCCGGACCCCGTCGCCCAGCTCACTGGGGGTTCCCGACACCTCCTCGAAACTCAGGTATGCAGCCGCGGTGAAGAAGATCGACCCGATGAAGAAGACCCTCAACGCGTCTTCATCGGAAACGAAATCAACCCATGTTTGTGCTGACCCCACAGCGAAACACGCCGCTCCGATAGAGAACAGGATTGCAATCCACCACGTCCGCGCTGGAACCCGCGAAATCCCCTGCTCAGCCGCGACGAGATCGCTCTTTCTGTGCTGGCGGCTATGCCAGAGCTGTCGAGAACCGTCTTCTAGTTCGAATTCGACCGCTGAAACAAACGGCCCTAATCCCGATCTCGCAGCTGGACGCCAACCAGGTGGTGTTGTCGGCTGTGAAGGTCCAAGCGCCGTCACCGCAAAGCGCCGCATAGCAGCTGTGCGGTCTCCGCGCACTGCTGTTCAAGCTCAACAACGGCCCGCTCGAACACCCGTGCAGCAGAACCGGTGGGGTCGTTGATTTCGTCAACATCGGCACGCAGGTAAGCAGACGCTGAACGATCAGCTGTAAGAGATTGCAGCCAATCTGTAAGTCCTTGCGAGTTCCCGCTTGGCAAACCACTTGCTAGCCGCAGGAACTCAGGCATTGTCATCGAGTAGCGAAACGCCTGTGGTGAAAGTGCCGCAATCTTCACGACGTGATCTCGTTCCGCAGTCAATACGACGTCGACCCCCTGCACCAGGTCCGCGGTGACCTGCTGGCTTCGATGCGCCGACACATCCAGGTTCCGCCGACCCATCGCGGCAACAGCGTCAGCAATCGCGGGCAATCCCGGCGGTCCGAATCCCGCCGACTGGACGAGTACCCGATCAGCACCAAGACGCGCACCGAGCCCTTGTTCGAACATTGCGGCCATCATCACCGAACGCGTCCGGTTGTGACTGCACACGGTCAACACTCGGAGCGGTCGATGCCCTTCTGTAGTAGCAGCGGAATCTGTCATCGGAATGACCGTAGGTGATCGTTGGCCCGCACCGGTCGACGCATTCGCTAGCGCTGAATTGCGCCTCGAATTGACGCGACCCAATCATCGGCCTCACGCCAGCGAGCATCGGCATGTTCACGCGACGACTGGGCCTGTTGGCCCGCTGCAGGATATGAGCCGAGGAACTTCACTGCGCCCTGTTTCGCGTGCAGCGCCCGCATTGTGTCGGCCATCAACTCGTCGTCGATGTGCGCCTCGGCATAGATGATGAAGCAGTAGTCGCCGAGACCACCAGCCTTAGTCGGCCTGCTGGCAAGATTCGACAAGTTGATCCGCCGCGCAGTGAACTCCTGCAAGATCGAAACCAAGCTGCCCGGCTCATCGGCTCTCTGGTAGACAACCAGCGCCGTGCGATCGTGACCCGTGGCTGCGGGAACACCAGCGCGGGCAACGAGCACGAAGCGCGTCTGATTGTCGGTGTGGTCGGCAATGTCGGCGGTCAACACTGAGAGCCCGTAGACGTCCGCAGCAACCCGTGGGGAGACGGCGGCGAGATCAGCATCCAGATTGTCGCTCACATACTGAGCGGCGCCCGCCGTGCTACTCGCCGGCCGAATTGCCACATCTGGGAGATGCTTTCGAAGGAACGTATGACATTGCGCGGTCGCAACCGGGATCGAATGAACAGCCGTCACATCCTCGAGCGTGAGTCCGGGACGGGCTAACAGGCAGAGTTCGATATCGATCACCACCTCGCGAATGATCAGCAGGTCATAGTCGAACGCGAGAGCGTCTTGGGTGAAGTTGACCATGCCTTCGATCGAATTCTCGATTGGCACGAGCCCCATATCGACTTCGCCGCTCTTGATCGCGTCGAGCACGTCAGGAACGATTCTAAAAGGCACATGCTCGGCGTCAGCCAAATCACTGAGACTCAGCAGAGCTTGCTGATTGAACGTACCAACGGGTCCGAGGAACCCGACGCGCTTTTCCATGCGGGCCAGGTTAGGGGTCGCCAGTGCGGACCCGACCGATCCATGCCACGATGACCCAGTGGACGAGACAACCCTGCGGTCGCTGATCGCTGCTGTACAGAACGGCGAGGCCTCCGCGGACGATGCGGTCACCGAATTGCGACGCCTTCCTTTTGCCGACATCGAGGGTGCCTCTGTGGACCATCACCGACACCTCCGAGTCGGATTTCCCGAAGCGGTATACGGCCCGGGGAAGCGACCGGACCAATGCGTGGCGATCGTCGGCGAGCTCCTCGCCAACGGAACCGGCGCCGTACTGCTGACCCGGGCCGACGATGATCAACGCCACGCGTGTGTCGAAGTACACGGCCCAGCAACCGAAGCCGGGCGCTGCCTGTTGTGGAGACCCCCGCCAACAGATCAGTCGGCCGACGCGATCATCGTCACTGCCGGTACGAGCGACCTCCCGGTGGCCGACGAGGCCGCGATCACGATGCAGGCATACGGCATCAATGCGAGCATCGTCGCCGATGTCGGCGTCGCCGGACTGCACCGGCTACTCGCCCGACTCGACGAAATCACCGCGGCCGACGCGGTGGTGGTGATCGCTGGAATGGAAGGAGCCCTCGCCAGTGTTGTCGGCGGGCTGACAGGCGCCCCCGTCGTGGCGGTGCCAACTAGCACGGGGTATGGCACAAGCCTCGAAGGCGTTACAGCGCTCTTGGCAATGCACGCTTCCTGCGCTAGCGGTGTGACCGTCGTGGGTATCGACAACGGTTTCGGCGCGGCATGCGCAGTAGCTCGGATACTGACATGACCGCGGCCGAGGAGGTGACTGGCAAGCGCATTGCGTGGTTCAACTGCCAGGCAGGGGTGGCTGGCGACATGACGATGGCCGCACTCGTCGATGCCGGGGCCAACCCCGACGACGTCGCCAACACAATTGCCGGCATGGGCGTCGACGGCTACGCGTTGATGTTCGAACGTGTCCAACGGTGCGGTGTCGGCGCAACCTGGGCCAACGTGATCGTCCACAGCGACGGCGACCACCATCATCCGCACCGCCCGGTCAGCGAGATCTATCACCTGCTCGACAAGGCTGACATTCCCGATCGCGTCCGACAGCGAGCGACCGCCGTTTACCAGCAACTTGCCAAGGTTGAAGGTGAGATTCACCAGGTTCCACCCAACGACGTCGAACTCCACGAAGTTGGCTCGATCGACGCAATCGTCGACGTGGTCGGAGTATGCGCTGCTCTCGAAT
>JAHRVJ010000112.1 GCA_019090765.1 Ilumatobacteraceae bacterium | reverse complement strand
TCGACTTCATCTGCTACCGCATCATCGGTTTCGCCGCCGATCCCGGGGTCGAGAAACTCCTCACGCACGGCGTGCTCCGAGACTCTTCAAGGCGTCACGCAACAGCGTCGCCGAATCAGCGTCAGCCGCTGCCGAGCCGAGCACATCACGAATCTCGTCCGCGCCATACCCGAGACCCCCAAGTGCCTCACGTACCTCCGCTAGCGCCGACGGTTCACCGTTAACTCCACCCACACCCTCGAGAACCTGGATCGAGAGCCGGTTCTTGAGTTCAACCAGCAGCCGCTCGGCGGTCTTCTTGCCGACCCCCGGAACCATCGTGAGCGCTGCAGTGTCGCCATTTGCGACTACGTCGACCAGCGCCGAAGGTGGGTGAGTTGCAAGTAGCGCACCCGCCATCGTCGGGCCGACACCGTGGGTACCGATCAGCACCTGAAACGTCACGCGCTCTTCGCGCGTTGTGAAACCAAATAGTGTTTGCGCGTCTTCACGGATGTGATGATGGACGTACAAGAACGCAGTGGTGCCCGGCTCAAGTTCGGCCAGCGCTCGCGGTGAGACCGCGATGACATAGCCGACACCGGAAACTTCGAGTAATAGCGTGCCGTCTTGGTTGCGCTCAAGGACGCTGCCGCGCAGCGAGCCAATCATGCAGTACCTCCCATTTCTGCACGCACGTGCCGACCCAACGGCGATGTCGCTAAGTAACACAGCGCAAGCGCAGCTGCGTCTGCCGCGTCAGCCGGCTTCGGTAGTGAGGCAAGTTTTAGGCGGACTTGGACCATCTTCTGCACTTGCTGCTTATCGGCGCCTCCCCATCCCGCAATCGCATCTTTGACCTGATTGGGGGTGTATTGAATAACTACGCAACCAGCCAGCGATGCCTCAGCCAACGCCAGCCCGCTGGCCTGGCCCACGCTCATCGCGGTGCGCACGTTGACCTGAAAGAACACTTGCTCAACTGCAACCACATCAGGCTTGAACTCGGCAATCAGCTCGGTGAACTCCGTTCGTAGTGACGCGAGGCGAGAAGGTAGAGAATCTTGAGGAGAAGTTCGGATCACACCAAGTGAAACAGCATTGACCGACTGCGCTCCGCGTCCATCGACAACGGCATACCCGCACCGTGTGAGACCAGGATCGATTCCGAGGACGCGGCACACCTTGGATTTCGCTGCAACCGCACTGTTGGCGAACATAGGTTCGCAGGCTACTACGTTTCGCGGCTCAACTGGTGATCTTCGATAGCTCGCCGATCAATTCTTTTACCGGGCGATACGTGAGACCAGCAATTGCTCGATGGGCGTACCGCACGATGCCATCGGCATCAACGATAAACACGCTGCGACGCGGAAAGCCGATTGGCCCAAGAGTTCCATAGCTCCCGGCAACAGCCTTGTCCGTATCGGCCAACAGCGGAAACTGCAGCCCATGCTTGCCAGAAAATGCTTCGTGACTCGAAACATCCTGAGCCGAGATACCCAATAGCTGGGCGTTCACTTCGCCGAACTGGGCCAGGTCGTCGTTGTAGCTGTTGAGCTGTTTCGTACATACCGGTGTGTCGTCGCCCGGATAGAACACCAGCACCACCGGCTGGCCGCGGTACTCCTTCAGGGTGTAATCGCGGTCGCCGGTGCCGGGCAGAGAGAAGTCGGGGGCTGGCTCGCCAACACTGAGGCTCATGACGCGGCCACCTCCATCAGCTCATCGCTGATGTCAAAGTTGGAGAACACATCTTGAACGTCGTCGTTGTCTTCGAGCGCTTCGAGAATCCGCAAGACGGCCTTCGCCTCTGATGCATCGGTAATCGGTACAAGGTTCTCAGAAACCATCGGTGAGTCGGCGGAGATCACTTCGATTCCCGCCCCATCGAGTGTGACCCTCACGTCGTAGACAACCGACGGGTCGGTCATCACCCGGAAGGCGCCAGATTCGGCAATGATGTCATCGGCCCCGGCTTCAAGCGCGGTCATCATGATTACGTCTTCTTCAACCCCCGAGCCCGTAAGAATCACACCGCGACGCTCGAACTGCCAGCTGACAGCTCCCGGCTCGGCCATCGAGCCACCGAGCTTTGTGAAGATGTTGCGTATGTCAGATCCCGTTCGATTTCGATTATCGGTGAGCACGTCGATCATCAGCGCCACTCCGCCCGGGGCATACCCCTCGTACATGATGCTCTCGTAGGTTCCACCGTCGGAATCGCCCGTGCCCCGCTTGACGGCGCGATCGATCGCCTCATTCGTCATTCGCGCCGCTTTGGCCTTCTGAACGGCGGTTCTCAGGCTGGGATTGGTATCGACATCGCCGCCGCCCTTAGCAGCAACTTCGATTTGGCGTGCCAGCTTGGCGAAGAGCTTGCCGCGTGCTTTGTCAGCAGCGCCCTTCTTGTGCTTGATAGTTGCCCATTTGGAATGGCCGGACATGTCGTGCTCCGTGTCAGAGGTTGCGGTCAGTTTGAATTCATTATCGAGCTGAAAATGAATCGATAAAGATCCTATGGAGTCGAGTGTCGTTGGTCAGCTCCGGATGGAATGCAGCCACGGTACATCCTTGCTGCCGCAGGAGAACAGCGCTGCCGTCGAGTTCGGCCAAAATCTCGACCCCGTCGCCCACGCGGGTGACGAACGGCGCACGGATAAACAGCGCGTGGAACGGCTTGGCGAGCCCCGTTACTTCGACATCTGCTTCGAAGCTCTCCAGCTGGCGGCCGTACCCGTTGCGAGTTACCGAGATGTCCATAAGGTCGAAACCGCGTTGATCAGACCGGCCATCACGAACCTCGGCTGCACACAGAATCATGCCGGCACATGTTCCAAATACGGGGAGTCCATCTGCAAGGCGTTGCCCCAGAACATCGAACAGCCCGCTAGTTGCCAACAGATTTGACATCGTCGTGCTTTCGCCGCCGGGCAACACAATCGCGTCAAGATTCTCCAGGTCGTTAGGCGTCCGCACGAGTGGCGCCTCGACGCCAAGCGCCTGAAGTCGTTGTTGGTGGAGCGCGAACGCACCCTGCAGAGCAAGAACACCAACGGTCAGGTCGGCGAACCCCGAAGTTGCAGGCGCGTCGTCACCAACCTCGATCGGCATAGCGCTGGTTAATCTCGTCCATCCCGATGCCGGTCATCGGCGTGCCGAGGCCACGGCTGACCTTGGCCAAAATGTTGGCGTCTTCGAAGTGCGTCGTGGCCTCGACGATCGCCTTGGCCCGCGGGGCAGGGTCCTCGGATTTGAAGATGCCCGACCCGACAAACACCGACTCGGCGCCGAGTTGCATCGCCAGCGCGGCATCGGCGGGGGTCGCCAACCCACCGGCGCAGAACAGCGGAACCTGCAACTTGCCCGTTTCAGCAATCTCTTGGACCAGCGGTAGCGGAGCCTGAAGATTCTTGGCCCACTCAAATAGTTCAGCCGAATCGGCCTGGGTGATGCGCTTGATATCGCCAGTGATCGATCGCATGTGCCGGACTGCTTCGACCACGTTGCCAGTGCCTGCCTCGCCTTTGGAGCGGATCATCGCAGCCCCTTCGGAAATCCGGCGCAGGGCCTCACCCAGATTTGTAGCACCGCACACGAACGGAACGTCGAAGGCGAACTTGTCGATGTGATGGGCTTCATCAGCAGGCGTCAGGACCTCAGATTCATCGATGAAGTCGACCTGTAGCGCCTGCAGTATCTGGGCCTCAACGAAATGACCAATACGCACTTTGGCCATCACCGGAATAGTGACGGCGGCCTTAATGCCTTCGATCATCTCCGGGTCGCTCATCCGCGCAACCCCTCCATCGCGACGAATGTCGGCCGGTACTCGTTCAAGTGCCATCACGGCGACCGCGCCAGCGTCCTCAGCAATCTTTGCCTGTTCGGCGGTGACGACATCCATGATGACGCCACCCTTCATCATCTCAGCGAGACCCCGCTTGACGGGGAACGTGCCTGTGCTGCTCATTCCTACAGCGTACTTTCGCTACTGAGATTCGCTCTCCCCAATTAGTGGTGTTCTCAGTACCACTCGTGGAGTCGCGAGTGAGGGTTACGTCGCGGCGGGTTCAGTCGACCGGGATCAGCTCGACCGGAACGCCGAAGCTGAGCGGGCCGTCTGGTTCGAACCCTTCAGACAGTTCAACCCAAGTATTGCCGGGGGGAATCGAGATCACTTCACCATCGGCGTCGGTATAGAGCGGCGGGAACAACGCATGATCGCGCTTCCAGCGGCCGCCGATCGCCTGGCCGTTACTGAAGATCAGCACGGGTCCTTCGCCGACCGTTTGAGCTTCAGGACTGCGATTGTCGACACGGCTCGGGATGTAGTCGACGCCCATCACCACAACGTTGGTCGCCGCGATCTGGCCGTGGGCGCTATCGACATGAGGGTTCCCCTCCTGCCAGCGGTCGAACTTGCCTGTTTCGGCGTTCCACACCCAGCGGACGTCGATGCCACGCATGGTTACTTCTGCCCCGCCCACTGGGAGACCTTCGAACTCTGCCCCCTCGGGGAGGTAGCTGAATTGTGGTCCTGGAGGGCCAAGCTGAAATTCAGGTGTCTGCGCCCACAACGCATCGGTGTTGTTATAGAGGTTGTTCGGTCTACTTCCGTTTCCACGGTAGTAGCCCGTCGCCCGTGAAGGGCTCATGTTGATCAGCGACGACTCGTCGATCAGAAAGGTGACACCGCCGTTGCCGCCGCTCCACGCGAATAGCGGAGTGTTGTACGAGCTGAGCATCGCGATGTCTTGGGTTCGACCAGAGCGCACCGGGCCGATCGGGTCTGAACCTTGCGAGTGGAACACGGCCGCAAATCGTGTGATTGACCCTTCAACGATCTCCTCGAACACGATGTCAGCGACTGCCAG
>JAHRVJ010000111.1 GCA_019090765.1 Ilumatobacteraceae bacterium | reverse complement strand
TGTAGCGATGCAAACGCCAGATCCTCAAGTTGCTGCTTCATCTCCTGCATCCCGAGGCGGTGTGCAAGCGGAGCGTAGATATCGAGGGTTTCCTGGGCAATCCGATGCTGTTTCTGCTGCGGCATCGCGGCAATGGTGCGCATATTGTGCAACCGGTCAGCCAGCTTGATCACCAAGACGCGCAGGTCTTTGGCCATTGCCACCAGCATTTTGCGCATCGTGGCCGCTTGTTGTTCCTCACGCGAATCGAAGCGAATCCGTTCGAGCTTGGTGACCCCGTCGACAATCTCGGCAATCTCTGAGCCGAAGTCGCGGGCCACGTCGTCAACGGTGATCTCAGTATCTTCAACCGCGTCATGCAATAACGCGGCAGCCACAGAAACGTCATCGAGACCAATATCTGCCACTATTTGAGAAACCGCGAGGGGGTGATTGATGTAAGCCTCCCCGCTCGAACGCATTTGTGACTGGTGGGCCTCTGCGGCGACTCGGTAGGCGCGACTAATCGTGGCCACCGGACCTTTCGGGTGACGGCGACGGTAGGACGCTAGTAGGGGTGTCAGCTCGTTGTGGGTGGCGGCGGCGACTTGCTGCCGCCGCCAAGGAAGCACTCGGTCGACTGTGCCCATGGTCAGTAGTGCAGAAGAGACCTCACGGCGCGTTCCCCGAGATGCTTGCGCCCTCCCAGCGCGTCGATTTCGATGACGAAACCAAGACCAGCAATAACTCCGCCGAGTGTCTCGACAAGTTTCGCCGTTGCTGCAGCCGTGCCGCCCGTAGCCAACACGTCATCAATGATCAGGATTCGCTCACCGGGGTGAATTGCATCGCGGTGGACTTCGAGCTTGTCGAACCCGTACTCGAGTGCGTATTCCTCGCGCACAACGGCCCACGGCAGCTTGCCCGCCTTCCGGATTGGAACCAGTCCAGCGCCAATTTCGAAAGCTACCGCCGAAGCGAACAGGAACCCACGCGATTCAACACCCACCACGCGGTCAACTTTTGCTCCAGCAAACTCGCCGACCAGGCCGTGGATGGATTGCGCGAACGTTGCGGAATCACCAAGCAGCGGCGTGATGTCGCGGAACGTGACACCCTCGGTCGGGTAGTCGTCAATGTCACGTACGGAGGCCCGAAGTGCCTCGTGGTCGGCTGCCATGATCGAAGGATACCGGTGCCGTCGTGGCGCAGCGCTGATGGGTAAACCGTGGCCGCAGGTAATTGCTAGCGACGCTTTTTCTTGCGTGGCCGCGGCGGGTGATTGAGCAATCGGTCGGCAGGCTGAACAACAGACGAAGCACCCGCGAGCACCTCATCAGCCTCGTCATCGGTGGATGCGCTGGAGACAACACGCCCGGTCACTCCTGCGCCGATTACCGCAGCGCGAAGGTCTTCGCCGACGAGACAATCACGTCGTGATTTGCGACCAGAGTTCGACTTCAGCGTCGCCAAGAGCGGCGTCGCCACAAAGATCGATGAATACACGCCCGAGATCATTCCGACCAGCAAGGCAAGTGCGAACTCGCGCAGCGTGACGGCGCCAAGAAGGCCCGAGCCGACGAGGAGCAGCGAAATCACGGGCAGGATCGAAGATATGCTCGTGTTAATCGAGCGCATCAGCACCTGGTTCATCGAGATGTTGACGACGTCTTCGTACGGCATGCGTACGCCCGCGTATTTCCCCTCGTTCTCGCGGACCCGATCAAACACAACGATCGTGTCGTAAAGGGAGTAGGCCAAGATCGTGAGGAATGCAATCACCGTCGCTGGTGTGACCTCGAAAGCAAACACTGAGTACACACCCACCGTGACGACCACGTCGTGGGCCATGGCCGTCAGCGCCGCGACCGCCATCCGCCACTCGAAACGAATCGAGATGAACACCGACACGACAATGAGGAAAATTATCAGCGCCCGCAGCGCCTTCTCGGTAATTTCGCTCCCCCACGTGGAACTGGTGAAGGAGAAACTCACTTCGTCGGCGGTTACGCCCGCGGCTACCGCGAAGCCCTCGGTGATCGATACTGCAACATCGCGATCGACTTCCTCGACCTGAATCGTGATTACGTCGGCTGTTTCAGAAGATCGTCGCTGAATCCGAGCACCTGTTGTTGAAACTCCATTGTCGCTAAGGACATCGGCGGCTTCATCGACACCGAAGGTTTCGCTTGCCGGCACGTCCCACGCGTCGCCACCCTCAAAATCAAGCCCAAGGTTGAGGCCACGAGTGGATAGCGACCCAGCGGTAACCAGCAGCACCACCATCGCAACGATCAACCCGATGCGGCGGTGCCCATAGAAATCAATCGCAGTCTGACCACGAAACAGGCGTTTGATGCCGGAATCGGCGACGCCATCGGGGCGGTTCATGACGCCACCTCAATACCGAGTGCCCGAGTCCGCTTGGCCATCAGCTTGCTCCGCGCCAGCAGTAGGACCGCAGGACGCGTAAAGAAGTAACAAACGAGGAGGTCACAAATGGTTGTCAAACCCAAGTACAGGGCGAATCCGCGTACTGAGCCGACGGATAGCCAAAATAGGATCAAGGCACCGATAACCGAGATCAGGTCGGCTGACCAGATCGTTCGCCACGTGGCTTTGAAGCTACGCGGTGCGGCATTCTTGATGGTCCTACCGTTACGCAGCTCATCTTTGATTCGCTCAAAGAAAACCACATAGCTATCCACCGTGACACCGACCGCGACGATGATTCCGGTGACCCCAGCCAAACTCAGGGCGTAGTTGGTCCAACCCGACACAAGCGAAGCCAAGCTGAACACCATCATTCCCCAAATCACAAGGCCGCCAACGATGACCAGCGCCAACCAGCGGTAGTAGGCAATGAGGAAGGCCAGCACCAGGAAGACCCCGAGTAAACCGGCGATGATCGCGGCTTCGAGCGAATCGGCACCGGCCGACGCTGAAACTGTTCGTGCTTCTTGAGCTTCGACTTCAACCGGGAACGCACCACGATTGAGCACCGCGGCGAGGTCTTCGGCTTCACCGCGGCTGAAGCTCCCGGTGATCGCTACCGAATCAGTGAAGTTCGGCTGGTTCACCTGAGGTGCCGACATGATCACACTGTCGAGAACAATGGCAATCTGGCCGCGTACCCCAGGCTGTGTCGAGGGGCAGGTAGGCGTGGTGTTGTAACACTGGTTGGCCAGATTGTTCCAGGTCCCCTGGCCATCGCTACGAAGGCTGACGGCCACACCCCACCCGCTGTCGCCAGTGAGCTCGGCACTGCCGCGGACAAAGATTTCACCTGTGCCTTGAGTTGGTCCGACACAAAGTGGTTGCCCATCGCGAGTTGGCAGCAACTCGGCGCCAGGCGTACCCGGAAATACTGGCGGAGTTTCGTCTAGCGGAACCGCCGTAGGGTCGACCTCGGGGGCAATGGTGTCCGATGGTGCCGGAACTGAGTCGGCCGGAACTGAGTCGGCAGGATCGGGAGCCGCACTGCGGAACCCGGCTGGCTCGGCCGTCGAGTCAACGGGAACAGTTGAAGAATCAGCTGGTACATCTGAGGGAACCACACCCTGCGGCGGTGAAAGCAAATCTTCAAGGTCGGTTGCTGGGCTGAAGTCTGGTGTCTGACATTCGGCGAAATTGATCACTGGCCGTAACTCAACGACACCGGAAACGTCGACCGCATCAAGCGCTTCCTGCTGATCTTTCACGCCTGGTAGATCGACAACAATGACGTCGCCCTGTACGCGCACATCTGGTTCGGCAATCCCCCGGCTTTCGAGTTCGCTGCGAATCAGATCACGGATGACGATTAGGTCGTCGCCCGATGCTGGCTCGGTCGGAGCAAGAATCACCGAGACGCCACCTTGTAGGTCAAGACCCAAGATCGGCGTATTGCCTGTGGCGATGTTGGCTACGAGCGCAACGACAACGATTACGACAACCGAGATCAGCGAAGTCCAGAGGCGGCGATTCATCAGCGCAGATCAGACATCGCCGTCATCGGCGAAATCATCGTCATCAACTTCTTCAGCTTCGTCGTCATCGACGTCGGCGTCATCGGTCACTTTGCCCTGAACCGCCGCTCGGGCGACTCGAATCTGGACATCGTCGTCGATCTCCAACCAGAATCGAGTGTCTCCATCCTCGCCTGTGATCTTGCCGTAGATGCCCGAGGTTGTGACGACGTCGTCACCGACCTGGAGGGAGCCCTGAAGATCCTGCTGCTCGCGAGCTCGTCGCCGCTGCGGGCGAATCATGAAAAAATACATCGCGAACGGGATCAGGAGCAGGATGCCAATTTGGAGTACGGCGGCACCCCCGCCACCGCTGCCACTGGCGAGAAGGGAAGTTGATATTTGCGAGAACATAACGGCGTGCGATCTTACCGCTCGTTGGGCCCCGATACCGGCACCCTGCCAATCAGATCAGAGAGGCGTCAGTCCCATACGTCATGCAAGTCGCGTCGGAATGCATCGAACCTGCCAGCCACGATCGCTGCACGCATCTGTCCCATCAGGTCGATTGTCCAAGCGACGTTGTGGATCGACAGCAAACGCGACGCGGTCGGCTCACCGACTTGCAGTAGGTGCCTGATGTAGCCACGGCTGTGCCGCGCGCACACTTCGCAGCTGCAATTGGTATCCAAAGGCTCATCTAGCTGAGCGTTGCGTGCTGCCTTGGCCTGGTACCTACCAGTTGAAGTTAGTGCTGTGCCATGGCGTCCGAGTCGGGTCTGCATTACGCAGTCGAATTGATCGACCCCGAGAGCAACTGCCTCCACGAGCGACACCGGGTCTCCGACACCCATTAGATAGCGCGGCTGGTCAGCTGGCAGATGTTCCAATGCAGCAGCGAGGGCCGGCAGCATTTCGTCGCGTGACTCCCCTACCGACAGCCCGCCGATTCCGTAGCCATCGAAGCCGATATCAACGATCTGTTGCGCGCATTCAGCACGCATCGTTTCGCTAACTCCCCCCTGCACAATTCCGAACAGGGCCTGATCGTCGCGCTCGTGAGCTTTCTTGGCGCGCTGGGCCCAGTTGGCTGTTCGCTCAACCGCCAGCCGCAGCACATCAGGCGGGCTCGGTAATGGCGGGCAAACGTCGAGAACCATCTGGATGTCAGCACCGATTTGCTGCTGCACGCTGACCGCCAGCTCGGGGGTGAACCGGTGAGAAGACCCGTCATAGGTGCTTTTGAAGGTGACCCCCTCGTCATCGACCTTGGGGTCGAGGGAGAACACCTGGAAGCCACCCGAGTCGGTGAGCGTTAGACCATCCCACCCGGTGAACTTTCCGAGTCCGCCAAAGCGCTCAATCAGGTCAGCCCCGGGCCGCAGCATCAGGTGATAGGTATTTCCGAGCACGATCTGGGCGCCGACCCGGTCGTAGTCGGCAGCACTGAGATACTTGATCGCGCCGCGGGTTCCGACAGGCATGAACAGCGGTGTCTGGTAGCTACCTCGTGCCGTAGTCGCTGTACCGGCCCTGGCCGCACCGTCAATTCCATCAAGGGTAAAGCTCACGTGATGCATCTAGGCCGCCATCCGGTCAAGCAGCATTGCGTCACCGAAAGACAAGAAGCGGTAGCCGTCGTCCAACGCAAGTTCGTAGTATTCGCGCCAGCGGTCGCCGACGAAGGCATCAATCATCATCAACAGGGTCGTGCGTGGCAGATGGAAATTGGTCATCAGTAAGTCAACGACTTTCCAATCGAATCCTCGGTGAATGAACAGGTTTGTCCGGCCCTCCAGCTCGCCGGTGAGCGCGGCCGACTCGAGCGCCCGCACGGCGGTGGTACCGACAGCGACAATCCGGTTGGCTTTGGCACAGGCATCCATTGTTTCGCGCGGCACTCGGTAGCGCTCGGTATGCATGGGGTGATCAAGGGGATTGTCAGTACTGATCGGCTGGAACGTGTCGAGACCCACAATCAGTTCAACAGTCGCGGTTCCAATACCCGCGCGTTCCAGCCGTTCGATCAATCCGGGCGTGAAATGCAGCCCAGCCGTGGGGGCCGCGGCCGAGCCCGGTTCACGGGAATACACAGTTTGATAGCGCTCTGGATCGGTCAACCGAGTTCCGATATATGGAGGCAGCGGCATTTCCCCATACCGCTCCAGGGTGAGCAGCGGATCACCTTCGGCGAGTAGTTCGACGACAAATGTGTCGCCAGCCGCGGTTCGGTCACCAATCCGTACCACCGGCTGATCTCCGGCAAACAACTCTTCACCGATCCCGAGCTTCTTACCCGGCCTGACCAGCGCCTCCCATCGATGACTTTCACCTGGAAGCCTCTCCAGCAAGAGCACTTCGGCCGCTCCCCCAGTCCGTCGATTGAGCTTGATTCGGGCCGGGAGTACCCGCGTCTCGTTCAGCACCAACAGGTCGCCTTCATGCAACAGGTCCGCCATATCACTCACGTGGCGATGCTCTGGAGCCTCGCAGCCACGATCGACGAGCAGGCGCGCGCTATCGCGCGGCTCAATGGGCACCTGAGCAATACGCTCCTGCGGCAGCTCGTAATCAAAGTCAGCTAGATGCACGGCGCACCAGGATACGCGCGGGTATTCCATCGCGCTGTTGCGGCCGTTCCCGTAGTAATCTGACAGTGCGGTTAGTACAGCTGCCGATCCTTCCACCATCTCACGACCGCCACAACTGCGAGCACGTGCAGGGTGACGATCGGGCCGATGAGGATGATCCAGAAGAACCAGGTGATCGGGATAGGGGCGCCGTCATCGTCGTCGTAGATGATTGCGCTTAGTCGAACAGCCCGCCTGATGTTGCCCGACGCGGCACATCGAGACCGAGATGCTCGTAGGCGGCCGCCAAAACGACCCGGCCACGCGGAGTGCGGGCAATCATTCCCTGCGTGATCAGGAATGGCTCGTACACATCTTCGACAGTTTCGGGCTGCTCCCCCACGCTGATCGCCACCGTCGACAAACCAACGGGCCCACCACCAAATTGCACGCACAGCGCTGTGAGGATCGCCCTATCGACCTTGTCGAGCCCGAGATCGTCGACGCCAAATAACGCCAAACCTTCGCGCGCAACGTCGGCATCGATTTCGCCGTCGGCCCTCACCTCGGCGAAGTCGCGCACGCGGCGCAACAGCCTGTTGGCGATTCGCGGTGTGCCTCGCGAACGTCGGGCAATCTCCCAGGCCCCATCGGTGTCGATCACCACATCAAGGATTCCGGCCGCCCGCTCGACAATCGACCGCAGCTCCTCGCTGTCGTAGTAATCGAGGCGTGCGACCAACCCAAAGCGATCGCGTAACGGGCCGGTGATCATTCCGGTGCGGGTGGTCGCCCCCACAAGCGTGAACGGCGGCATGGTCAGCCGAATGCTCGACGCGGCGGGCCCCTTGCCAACGACGATGTCGAGCTGGAAGTCTTCCATCGCCGGATAGAGAATCTCCTCCACCGCTCGCGAGAGACGATGGATTTCGTCGATGAACAGCACATCGCCTTGTTCGAGCTTGGTCAGAATCGCAGCTAGATCGCCCGCCCGTTCAAGCGCCGGACCCGAAGTGACATGCAGGTGGACACCCATTTCAGTCGCCACAATGCCCGCGAGGGTCGTCTTGCCAAGACCCGGCGGGCCGGCAAATAGCAAGTGGTCAGCAGGTTGCTCGCGTCGGCGTGCCGCCTCAAGCACAATCGTGAGATGTTCCTTGAGCTCACTCTGCCCAACAAACTCATCTAGCGCACGGGGACGCA
>JAHRVJ010000110.1 GCA_019090765.1 Ilumatobacteraceae bacterium | reverse complement strand
TGCGCACTACAGACTCGGTCAGAATGTCGCCGCCGGCTGTCACGATTAATGTGCGCGGCGGATCTAGCCGCACCGCCGTGGCGAGTGGCACCGCCGGTTCGTCGACCCCCTGTGGCGAGACCGCAGTCGATGGTTGGGTCGTCACCGCAGCTGCCGTGACGAGCAGGGCCGCAATCGTGACTTGCTGTCTGGCAGAAACTCCAAAGATGCCGAATCGTAGAACATCTTGATCCCTGCGGGATTTGGGGTCAGACGAACCGAGTTGTGGCGGTCAGGGTTGCCGGTGGGTTAATCAGTAAGTATGTGGTGTGTGCCGTCACGGCGCTTCGGCCGCCAGATGGTTCGCAGATCTAACGTAGGGTTACCAGTCGATGCGCTTTCCCATCACCCGGCCGCGTAGCTTGTTCAATCGCGAAACTGCGCGCGACGACGCAATGGCCGGAGTCGTACTCGGTGTGGAGAGCGTTCCCGACGGATTGGCGAGCGGCCTACTAGCTGGCGTCAATCCCGTTGCTGGCCTGTATGGCTACCTCTTCGGCATGCTTGGCGGCTCTCTGGTCACTGGTACTGCATTCATGGCTGTTCAAGCCACTGGAGCGATGGCGATCATCATTGCCGACGTCGACTTGGCCGCGCGTGACGACCCGGGCCGGGCACTGTTCACGCTCTCGATCCTCACTGGCATCGTGATGATTCTCGCCGGCATCCTGAGGCTCGGCACATACCTGCGTTTCGTTTCCAACTCGGTGATGACCGGGTTCATTACCGCGGTCGGCATCAATATCGTGCTCGGTCAACTGGACGATTTCACCGGATATGAGGCGGCGGGCGGGAATCGAGTACTCCGCGCATTCGACCTACTGTTCAACCTTGGACAAGTCGACGTCCCGACGCTCGCGACTGGCACGATCACGATCCTCCTCATCGTCACCCTGCGACGAACCAAACTCGGCGCATTGGGGCTGGTCGTCGCAGTTGTGTTCGGCTCACTTCTGGCCGAAGTCTTCAGATCATTCGATCGAGACATTCTCCAACTGCAAGATGTAGCAGATGTTCCCCGAGGGTTGCCCTGGCTGACGTTGCCCGTTCTGGGTGAGATCCCGTCGCTGCTGATACCTGCTGTGTCGCTTGCGTTCGTGGGACTGGTGCAGGGGGCCGGCGTTTCAGCCGGATTTCCGAATGAGGATGGGACGCCTGCAGACCAATCGCAGGACTTCATTGGTCAGGGTGCCGGGAATCTTGTGGCTGGACTATTCCAAGGGATGCCTGTAGGCGGCTCGATGTCGGCCAGCTCGCTAGTTGCGACCGCTGGAGCCAAGAGTAGAACAGCGCTGCTCTATGCCGGTGGTGTGATGGCCGTGGTGATCTTGCTGCTTGGCGGTGTCATCGAACTGATCGCGATGCCGGCCCTCGCCGGTCTACTGATTGTTGTCGGCTTCGGCACTGTCAAGGTCGATCAGGTGATATCGGTTGCCAAGACGGGAGCGGTGCCACTGACGGTAATGACGATCACCCTCGTGCTGACAATGATCATCCCATTGCAGTACGCAGTGCTGGTCGGGGTCGGAATCTCGGTGCTGCTATTTGTCGCTCGTCAATCATCACGCTTGGTGACCAAGCGGATGGTGTTCCACGATGATGGCCGTGTCAAGGAAGTTGATCCGCCCGATGAGGTCCCGCCCGATGAGGTCGTCGTCCTCCATCCGTACGGAGCGATCTTCTTCGCGACTGCCCCGATGCTGTTCGAGCAGATGCCAACAGTCTCGGAGCGATCTCGCAACTCCGTAGTGGTCCTCCGAGTGCGCGGGGCAGATGATGCCGGCGTCACCCTGCTCGATGTGCTCGAACGCTACGCACAGTCCCTACGTGATGTCGACAGCAAGCTGATGCTTGTCACCGACAATCGCAGAGTGATTCGTCAGCTACGTGTTACCGGGACCACCGAGGTGATCGGGAGCGGAAATATCTATCAGAGCACTGCGTTCATCGGCGAAATGACGCGGAAAGCCCATGCCGATGCCCTTCTCTGGATCGAAGAGAATCGAACTATTGGCAAAGGTCGGGTCGGCGACGAGCCGTGACGCCGCGCGGGCGCGGGTCGTCAGGCGCGGGTGATGGAGAAAGCGGGAATCAGCCGCGGTGCCGCTGAGGTGACGTACTCAGCAAAGGGTGGCATCAGCGCAGCCTGAGCCTCAAGCTTGAGCTTGCTGTCTGCTGGGGAGAGCTCGGTGAGTGTCGCAGCGAATGAGTCATTGCCATGCTCGACAGTGATCTCTGGGTTGGCCTTGAGGTTGTGATACCAGTCTGGATGAGTTGGCCCGCCGGCCTTCGAAGCGAACACGTACATGTCGGCGCCTTCGATTAGAGCAACCAGCGGGATCTCACGCAGCTCGCCCGACTTGGCCCCGATGGTTTGCAAGATGACCATTGGCGCGTCACCGAACTGGGCCACCTTGCCCCCGCTGGATCGGAACTCCGAAATGATCTGGTTGTTGAAGTCGTTCATTGCGCACAGCATGGCGCGGCTGGAGCCAAATGTCTACCGCTGGGGTGTCAACCTGCCTGAGTGCCGACGGTGAGTTCGCGGAACGCAACTCCTCGGTCCACAGACGGTTCGCGTGGCAGGCCGAGCACTCGGTCGCCAATGATGTTGCGTTGGATCTCGTCGGTGCCGCCCGCTATCCCCGCTTGGAAGCTGGAGATGACGGTTCGTTGGCGCTCGTCCCCGGTTTCGTCGGTGGGATCCCAGGCGAGTGAACTCGGCCCCGCCATCTCGAGGAAGATGTCGCGCATCTTCCAAGCAATGATCGAGCTGAAGAGCTTGCCGAGCGACCCTCCTGGTCCAGGAGTCTTGCCAGCCTTGAGATCTGCGCGTGTCCGCATCCCGATGAGTGCCTTGACCGTTTCCATGGTGTACACCTGCATCAGTTGATCACGTACGACGGGATTGTTGATCGCTCCGGATTCCTTCGCCGCTTCACTCAGCATGTCGAAGGTGGGCTGATTGATCTTGGCTGATCCTGCCGCCCCGAT
>JAHRVJ010000012.1 GCA_019090765.1 Ilumatobacteraceae bacterium | reverse complement strand
GGGCAGTCATCTTGAAGATGCCTTGGGCGTTTGATGCATCGAAGGCGAGATCAAGCTCAGCGGAATCGGGCAGTTGGCGTCGTTCGATGAACTCGAAAAACGAACCGGGCACCGTTTTGGTGGTTCGCGTCCCCTCGGCGGTTCGAAAGCTCCTGTCTACCGGAGTTGCCACGTGCGCCGTTTGCAATACGCGCCCGGAACCAGACACTTCGACTGCATCCTTGATCGGCCGGCCCGCTCCACGTTCGCCCTCGGCAGTGGCTGCGACATCAAACACTCGGTCGGTGGCATGGTTGAAGGCAGTACCTTCGGTCGCGATCCACGCCATCTCTGCCGACTCTGCGCGCAGTAACTCATGATCGGAGTCCAATGGCTCAAGGTGGAGTCGAGTGAAACACTTGAACAGCACTGGCAGTAGCGCCTTGGCATCGGCGAGAGGAAGCGACCGCTCAGTTGATAGCTGATCGAGCAGCTGTGTTGCAGCAGGATCGATTGGCTCACGGCCGGTGCCGATGGTGCGTTCGACGGCGTGTTGAAAGCTGTCGCTGAACCCATCTGGATGGAACTCGCTGACGAACCACTGGGCGACTCCCTCAGCATCGTCATCGTGAGCGTAGGAGTACCCGGTCATTGACAACTTGGTCAACGGATATGTTTCGCGGCGCGAGTAGCCAAGTGGTTCAAGCACACGCGCCACTTGCTCTGACCCAGCTGGGACTTCGCTCGCGGTTGGCCACGCCACGGTTCGCACCGCCCCGTGGTCAAGGATGATTGGGTTTCCTTTGGCAACTTGCTGATCGACATAGCCAGCGCCACTTGGGACACGTTCCAAGAGGTCGGCGTACAACGCCACGTTTAATGCGTGAGCAATCGTGGCCCGTGCCACCTCGCCGGAAACCTCACTGGTCCCTAACGGATTGACGACTGCTTCGACGCGGGCACGGTTAACCAAACGATCTCGCGGTGTGCAGCTATCGATGAGATCGCGCAGCATCAGACCCGAAGCTATCGCCAGCACATTGGCCGCGCAGTACGCTGGCGAGATGGCTCGAACGCAACTTGACCTGATGCCGGGTGAGAAGATGGTGCTGCACTCGCATCCTCATTGGTGGTTCTTTTGGAAACAGGTAGCTGGCGGTGTCGTGGTCCTGGTCCTCTTGGCGCTGTGGGCAGCTGTAGGCGATGGTTTCTTCAACGACGTAATGAAGATCGTTTTCCTGATCGGGCTCCTTGTCTGGCTGCTCAACGTCGCATATCAGTACGTCCAGTGGCGCACAACGCAGTTCGCGGTCACCAGCGAGCGGGTTGCTTTCCAGAGCGGAGTGATTCGGAGAAGCGGAGTCTCAATCCCGCTGAATCGGGTGAACAACGTCAACTTTGATCAGTCGATCATCGCTCGCATGCTCGATAATGGGGTCGTAACCGTTGAGTCGGCTGGCGAAACAGGAGACTCGGTTTTCGAGAACATCCCTAACCCGGAGAGGGTCAGGTCGCTGATCTTTGCCCAGGTTGAAGCCGACGAACAGGCTGACTCCGAGCGTGATGCGGCCGCCCTAGCCAAAATTCTCAAGGACCAGAACCCCCAGCAGAGCGGATCTGAGCACTCACCGCAGGAGCGGCTGAAGCAACTCGATGATCTCCACGCGCAAGGCCTCGTCACTGACGAGGAGTTTGATTCCAAGCGCCGGGAAATCCTCGGAGAGCTGTAAGCCCCACAGCGGCGATGGTGCCGACATCGCATCCAGCTGAAATAGATCTAGCGGTACTTGACCGCGTCCAGCAACGCGTGCTGTGGTTGGCGACGCGGATGATCGACTCAGCTAACCGCGAGCGCCCGACTGGGGAGTTGAAGGTGGGAGGGCATCAGGCCTCCTCAGCATCAATGGTGTCAATCATGACCGCGCTCTGGTTCGGTCACTTGTCGGGTGACGACAAAGTGGCCGTCAAGCCTCACGCGAGCCCGGTGTATCACTCGATCAAGTATCTGACCGGCGAACTAGACCGCTCCTATCTCACGAAGTTGCGCGCTGTCGGTGGGCTCCAGGCGTACCCCAGCCGTACTAAAGACCCTGATGTAGCCGATTTCTCCACCGGGTCGGTTGGCCTGGGCGCGGTTGCGCCGCTGTTTGCCGCGATGGCCCGCCGCTATATCGAGGCCCACTTCGGTGAGATAACTGATTCACCGGCCCGATTCATTGCGTTGGTAGGCGACGCGGAACTCGACGAAGGCAATATCTGGGAAGCGATTGCCGACCCCGCTCTGCAGGGCCTGGGCAATGTGATGTGGGTGGTCGACGCCAATCGACAAAGCCTGGACCGAGTAATTCCCGACCAGAAAATCAAAAAGCTGATCGAGCTCTTTGACGGGGCTGGATGGCACGTGGTCGAGGTCAAGTACGGCAGCCTGCTGCAGGCTGCATTCGAGCGTCCCGGTGGTGACGATCTCAAGGCGCATATCGACGAGATGGACAACGAGCGTTACCAGTCGCTCTTTGCCACCAGCGGAGCGACGCTGCGCGAGCGGTTCTTGGTCGGAGCGTCGCCCGCGCTCGGCGAACTAGTAGGCGACATCGAAGATGATGACCTCTACGCGTTGATCACCAATCTGGGCGGCCACGACCTGTCGTCATTGCTTGGGGCCTACCAGGCGTGCGACTTGGTCACTGATCGGCCCAGCGTGGTCTTTGCCTACACCGTCAAAGGGTGGGGTCTTCCGATTGCCGGAGATCCACTGAACCACTCTGCACTGCTGACCGCCGAACAGATCGATGACCTGCGCTCAGCTACGGGATTGACAACAGCAAACGAGTGGGATCCCTTCTCGCCGGGAACCGCTGAGGCTGACATGTGCCATGCGACGGGCGGCGAACTAAACAATCAGCCGACCTCTCCGCGGCCTTCACTGCCGATTCCCGATGCGACTGGCGTGTTGTCATCCGGAGCGGTCAGCACCCAAGACACCTTTGGACGCGTCCTCACGTCGTTGGCCAACATCGATGCGGTCGCGGAGCGAATGGTGACGACCTCGCCCGACGTCAGCATCTCGACCAATCTCGGTAGCTGGATCAACAAGATGGGGGTGTTCACCCCTCAGGATCGCCCCAACTTCCTTGGTGCTGACCGGATACTCAACTGGGAACAGAGTGCCGCGGGCCAACACGTTGAACTTGGCATCAGCGAGATGAACCTGTTCCTCGCGCTTCACGCCTTTGGGCTCGGTCATGAACTGCATGGGCGACAACTACTTCCCATTGGGACGGTCTACGACCCGTTCGTTTGCCGTGGCCTCGATGCCCTCATCTACGCGCTTTACAACGACGCCCGGTTTGTCGTTGCTGGAACACCTGCGGGGGTAACTCTCGCTCCCGAGGGGGGAGCGCATCAGTCTTCGATCACCCCTTCGATCGGACTGGAGCTTC
>JAHRVJ010000109.1 GCA_019090765.1 Ilumatobacteraceae bacterium | reverse complement strand
AGCGATAGCAGCAGCGATAGCAGCAGCGATAGCTCAGAATCGGCCAGCGGCGGCGAGCTACAAGATCAGGTCGCGATTCTCTTTGTCTCTCAAATGGAGGCTCAGCAAATCACGATCAACCTCGACTGCGCCAAAGCGGCCGCTGCCGAAATCAGCGACGGCGACGCGCAAGCGATAGTCGATGCCGGCGACGAGGCCGGAGCAGACTTTAGCGATGCGGCTCTCGCATTTTCAGAACGAGCAGTTGAGTGTCTCGACATTGACACGCTGATCGACCAGATCGTCGAAGTTGTCGGTGAGGAATTCGTCGACGGCGACTGCTTGAAGGACGCACTGAAAGACCTCGAACCCAGCTCACTCGTGTCGGGAGACCTTCCAGCCGAGGCTGAAGACTGCTTCACCGAAGAATGACCTGACCGACCGGCGGCGCTTGGCCGTACCCGGGAGTCCAAGCGTCGAGACGGTCAGCAGGGACCAACATAGGGCAAACCGTTCTTTGCATACTGCAGGAGTGGTCGACGTCGACAGCATTCCCGTCACCCCTTCGTGACTGTGTCACCGGGAGCGACGACTCCTGGTTCCACCACGATGGCGTTGATTCCGCGGAGCCGCAGATCATCACGAGAGTTCACCCAGCGCGCTGCGTCGAGCCCATACCGTTTGGCGAATTTCGCGCAGCCAGTATGCGGTTTGGTGGTCACCTCAATCGTCGCGGTGCCAATGCTGAGGCGGGTTCCAGCTGGCGCGTTTGCCTGCGAGAGGTCAAATTCCACAATCAGCTGATCACCCGCGAGGGCCCATCGATCGCGATCCGGCCCGGCTACCGCAGCAAGCGCACGAGCTGACATCAAGTTCAGTTCGGCCAACGGGTGGGCCTTGCCATCTGGCGTCCTCGTAGAACCACGCTCGAGATAGTTGTCGCCCACAAGGCCGCGCCCAGCCTCCAGTTCGGCGGACTCGAGCACCTCCCGCTTGTCAATATCAGGCCGACGCACAACTAGCTCGAGGCGACCCACCTCGCTCGGCGCCGAGGCGACGTACTCAATTTGCTCGTCCAACTGTGCCCGAGTCGCGTGCATCGCCCAAAACTATCCGACCTCTCCCCCAACACCACCAGAGTTTGTGTCAGCACAAACCGGTGCGCCACAAGTAACTGCTGACACAAACCTCGAGCGGAGTGTCCCCGCGAGATTTCTGTCAGCACAAACCAGTGCGCCACGGGTTTGTGCTGACACAAACCGCTCTTGGGGAGGCTGCAATTAGGAGCAGGTGACAGTTAGGGGGAGGGCGATACTGGGTGCGGGGTGGCGGTCCAGTAGAGAGTGGCCCCAACGACGCACAGCAGGCTGATCACGCTGCCGTAAGCGAGGGCCCATTCGGCACTGATGCCATCAGCGATGAAGCCAGTGATCGGGCCGCCAATTGGGGTTGAGCCGAGGAAGGCCACTGCTTGCAGGGCCATCAGTCGACTACGCATATCCGAGGGGCTCTCCTGCTGCGTGATCGCATTCGCGGAAGTAATGAACCCCGCTCCGCCCAATCCAAACGGGATCGACCACGCGAACGCGATCCAAATCGACGGAGCCCATGCCAAACCAAACCCCGATATCGAAAGCACAACGATGTTTCCCAGGAACCACCGCATCGATACGCGCTGGTGGCGTGCGGTCAGTAGCGAACCCGTGAGTGAACCAATCGAGGTCACGGCCAGCACCACCCCAAAGGCAGAATCGCCACCCCACCGCTCGTCGGCCAGTTTCGGCAACACAACAGTCTGATTGAACGCGAAGGTGCTGACTATCACCATCGTCACATAGACCAGCAACATGTCGCGTCGACCGATCACGAAACGCAAAGCCTCGCGTACCGGCTGACCACCGCGCGGGCGACGCGGCATCCGGAACATCTCATCCGGACGGATCGCGGTGAGTGAGAAAATGATCGCGAAGAAGGTCAGGCCATTGATCAAGAAACACCATCCGGTACCGATCGTCGCCACGAAAAGGGCCGCCAGCGCGGGGCCGAAGATCCTCGATCCGGTCATCACTGCGGTGTTCAGGGAAGTCGCGTTCGGGATGTCGTCGTGGTCCACCAACTCAGTGACCAAGCCTCGACGTGCCGGATTATCGAAGGCGTTTACCACGCCGACCACGAATGACATCACATAGATGAGCGGCAGGTTGATCGCCCCTGAGAGATCAAGCGACCCGAGCAGGAGCGCCTGAACCGCCAGCCCACTCTGAGTGAGAATCGCCATACGTCGCTTGTCGTGAGCATCGGCCACCGCCCCCGCCCAAGCCCCTAGAACCAGCATCGGCACGAACTGACATGCGACCGAGATCCCGACCGCGCTTGCCTCTCCAGTCAGTTGATAGACAAGCAGCGACATCGCCGTCAGCTGCAACCACGTCCCGACGTTGGAAACTGCCAACCCTGCAAAGAACAACCGCGCGTTGCGGTACCGGAGCGAGCGAAAGGTGGACGACACGGCCGGCGGAGAGGTTCAGTCGTCGAGCTTGAGGGCCTTGATGAAGACGTCGCCTGGCACTT
>JAHRVJ010000108.1 GCA_019090765.1 Ilumatobacteraceae bacterium | reverse complement strand
CCAAGCTCGCTGACTCGATCGTGATCGACAGCTCTCCGGTCGGAGCGACAGCGGAGGTGCTTGAACTCGTGCCGCATGCCGATGTGATTGTTGTGCTTGCTCGGATCGGGCACACCGCGATTGCCGCCGCCCAACGAACGGTGGCGATCTTGCGCGACCTTGCTACTGCACCGATGGTCCTGGTGCTCAGCGGAATGAAGCTCGACAAAGAGGGCTACTACGAGTACACCGACCGCCACACCAGTGGCTCTGGTCTGCTGTCCAGGTGGAGGGACCGCCGAAACAAGCCATCGGAGGTTGACGACGAGCAGGCAGCAGAGGAAGAACCCGAGCTCGAGCCAGCCGAATGACTGTGCGCGCCAGCGAGGCCCTCATCGTTGGCACCGGTATGGCCTACCTCGCCCTTCTCGGGTGGTCAGTCGGAAACTTGTCATTTGATATTTGGGGCGCACTCGTTGTTATCCCTATCTACGGTCTCGCCTCGATCGTCATCCTGCACCGGATGTTCAGCGGCCCACTGAGCCCAGTTGCGAAGATCCTTTCGTGGGGCTTAGCCATCAAGTTTTTCGGCGCTGCGGCCCGTTACTGGGTCGGCTTCGACGCATACGGCGGGGCAATCGATGCCAACCGATATCACTACTATGCCATCCACCGGGTGAGCGATGTTTGGGACGGCACCGAGAGCTTCGGAGCCCTCGTACCCACAGGTATTGGAACCGAATTTCTCGAAGACTTCACGGCACTCGTTTACGCGTTCACCGGGGGCAGCAAGCTGGCCGGCTTCATGACGTTCGCAATGATGGCCTACTGGGGTGTTGCTTTCATGATGAAGGCCGCCGCGATCGCCATCCCGGGACTAATGGCCCGCCGCTACGCCTGGTTCCTGGTGGTCTTCCCGAGCCTCGTCTACTGGCCATCCTCAATCGGCAAGGAGGCCCCGATGATGCTTGGCCTCGGCGTTGCTAGCTACGGAGCGGCTCGGCTGTTCAACACCCGACGATCGATCACAGGCCTCTTCCCAATCGTTTTGGGGCTCGGTTTTGCGGCCTTAATCCGACCCCATATCGCGGCGATCTGGATGGCCGCGATCATGGTCAGTTTGGTCGTGGGCGTATTCGGACGTCGCCAACCCGCGACCCATTCAACGAAGGCTCGAAGCCGACTCGGAATGTTCCTACTGCTAGCTCCCGCCGTCATTGCGTTTTCGATAACTGCAGGGGTGACCATCCGCTACCTCGAACCAGACAGCGGTGACGGAGTCGAGACATCATCGATCACGCAGATTCTCGATGAGACGACACGTCGCACCGTGCAGGCCGGATCCAGCTTTAGTCCACCCTCGCTGGGTAACCCGATCACCTGGCCATACGCGGCTGTTCGTACTCTCACTCGACCCTTACCCATCGAAGCACGCGGAATAGCACAGCTTTTCACCGCTGCTGAAGTCACCGCGTTGCTGGCGTTGTACGCGCTGTCGTGGCGTCGCGTGGTGTCAGCTGGACGGCTCGTGATTTCGAATCCATATGTTGCGTACGCGGTTTCCGCGTTCATGTTGTCAGGCCTCGCCTACTCCAGCTTTGCCAACCTCGGAGTACTGGCTCGCCAGAAATCTCTGGTGATGCCAATGCTGTTGCTCATTCCGTGCTTGCCGATTGTTGCTCGGCGTAGTCGCGACGACCCCAAGACGCTCCCCATGTCGGAGCGACACGCCAGCGAGACGCAGCACGTGCAGACTGCTAGCCAATGACTCTGGGAACGCCGCCACGCACGTTGCTCGTGTTGTCATCTGATTCGCGGCGAGGGGCCGAACTTGAGGGTGCCGCGCTGGCCGATGAGCTGACAGCGTTGGGCACGCAATCACGGGCCGTGGCTCTTGCCCCCGGGAAAGACGGCCCCGCTACTGGGGCAGCCGTGCTCGGGGAAAAACCGCTGTCATTCTCGACCCTGCGTGCGCTGCGAAGACTCGCCAAGCAGTCGGATATGGTCGTCGGGTACGGGTCGAAGAGCCTGCCGGCTTGCGCGATTGCACTGGTCGGCCTTAAGACACCGTTCGTCTATCGCAGTATTGGCAACCCTCAAGATTGGGTGCGGGGGCGACTCCACCGGTGGCGGACCGCGTTGCTGTTTAGGCGCGCTGCGCACATCGTGGCTTTGTGGCCAGAAGCTGCCACTGCTATCCAGCGGATCTATGGGATCAAACCCGAGAACACCAGCGCCCTACCCAACGCACGCGCCGCGCAAGACTTCCTCCCGGCCGACAACGACGAACAAGAGGCCGCGCGTGGTGCACTCGGCATTGCTCCAGACGCTCGGGTCGTACTATTCCTAGGTTCGCTGAGTGACGAAAAACGTCCCGAGGTAATCCCCGCGATAGCCGCGGAGTTACCCGACAACGTGTTCCTCATCGTCGGAAGTGGGCCTCTCGACAAAGCCATTCGGGATTCAGCACGTCACTCAGTCGGAGACGTACGCGTGCTTGGCCCAACCAACGTCGCCCGAGCCATGATTGCCTGCGCCGACCTAATGGTCTCGCCGAGCCGTACTGAGGGCATGCCCGGCAGTCTGCTCGAGGCGGCGATGATGGGCGTTCCAGCGGTTGCGACCGACGTCGGTGGGGTTG
>JAHRVJ010000107.1 GCA_019090765.1 Ilumatobacteraceae bacterium | reverse complement strand
GCTTGGCCGCCGTAAACAGGTTGCCAGCACCATTTGGACAAGCTGCAACGCAAGCTCCACAACCGATGCATGCAGCCGCGTCCATTGCGGCGTCGGCCACTGGCTTAGGCACCGGAATCAGATTGGCATCAGGAGCGCCACCGGTCGGAGCAGTAATGAAACCGCCCGTCTCAACGATGCGGTCTAGTGGGGCTCGATCGACCATCAGGTCTTTGATAATCGGGTAAGATGCGGCCCGCCACGGCTCGAGCACGATTTCGGCGCCGCTGTCGAAGGTACGCATATGCACCTGGCAAGTCGCTGTGCCGCGCTGCGAGCCGTGAGCCTGACCATCGATCATCAGCGAGCAAGTACCACAGATTCCTTCGCGACAATCGTGATCAAAGACGATGGCCTCCTTGCCCTCCTCGATGAGCCGCTCGTTCAGAATGTCGAGCAATTCGAGCAGCGAGGCTTCTTCACTGATCTCAGGAACCTGGTGCGTCTCGAATCGGCCGTCTGAGGCAGAGTCTTCTTGACGCCAGACCTTGAGGGTGATGTTGGTGAGAGAGGTCACTTGTAACTCCGAGTTTGGAACTTCACGACTTCGTATTCGAGCTGTTCTTTGTGTTCGGTTGGAGCGAGCGGGTCGCCGGTCCACTCCCAGGCGCTGACGTAGGCAAAGTCGTCATCGTTGCGGAGCGCCTCGCCCTCTTCGGTCTGGTGTTCGGTCCGGAAGTGACCGCCACAACTTTCCTCACGGTTGAGTGCGTCGGTACACATCAACATTCCGAGTTCGAAGAAGTCGTCAACTCGACCGGCCTTTTCGAGCGTCTGGTTGATGTTCTTGTCGGAGCCGGTGACCTTGAGATCGCGTTTGAACTCTGCGTGCAAAGCAGGGATCTCCGAAAGTGCCGTCTTTAGGCCATCAGCGTCGCGGGCCATGCCGCAGTTATCCCAGATGATCTTGCCAAGTTCTCGATGGAAGTAGTCGGGGCCACGAGTTCCGCCAATCGACATGTACTGCGTGAACCGCTCGCGGGCTTCGTTCTCGATCTTCTTGAACTCTTCGTGTGACGAGTCGGGAATTGGCTTGTTGAGCCATTGCGACAGGTACTGAGAGATCGTGTACGGCAAGACGAAGTAGCCGTCGGAAAGACCCTGCATCAGTGCTGAAGCGCCGAGCCGGTTTGCCCCGTGATCAGAGAAGTTTGCTTCGCCCGCGCAATAGAGGCCGGGGACAGTTGTCATCAACTCATAGTCGACCCACAGGCCACCCATGGTGTAGTGGCTCGCCGGATAGATCCGCATCGGTGACTCATACGGACTCTCACCCGTGATCCGTTCGTACATGTCGAACAGGTTCCCGTAGCGTTCTTCAATCGTGTGCCTTCCGAGCCGCTCAATGGCGGCGGCAAAGTCGAGATAGACACCGTTTTTCAGTGGGCCGACGCCTTGGCCAGCATCGACCATGCGCTTTGCCGCGCGCGACGATACGTCGCGCGGAGCAAGGTTGCCGAAGCTCGGATAGATCCGTTCCAGGTAGTAGTCGCGTTCGTCTTCTGGGACGTCAGCGGCGGACCGTGTTTCGTCGGATTTCTTGGGAACCCAGATTCGGCCGTCATTGCGGAGCGACTCGGACATGAGGGTGAGCTTCGACTGGAAGTCGTCGGCCTGGGGTATGCAAGTCGGGTGGATCTGTGTATAGGACGGGTTGGCGAAGGCCGCCCCGCGACGGTGCGCGCGCCACGCTCCGGTGACGTTGCAAGCCATGGCATTGGTGGAGAGGTAGAACACGTTGCCATACCCGCCAGTGGCAAGCACCACTGCATGCGCGGAGTGCGACGAGAACTCACCGGTCATCAGGTCGCGGCAGACGATTCCGGCGCAGCGATCTTCGATGTTGACGATGTCGACCATTTCCATGCGGTTCCAGAGCTTGACATTGCCAAGCCCGATCTGGCGTGCGAGCTGCTGGTAGGCGCCAATCAGCAGCTGCTGGCCTGTTTGACCGCGGGCGTAGAAGGTGCGGCTTACCTGAGCGCCACCGAAACTGCGATTGTCGAGCAAACCCCCGTAGTCACGAGCGAACGGGACACCCTGAGCCACCATCTGATCGATGATGTCGACTGACACTTCGGCAAGACGATGAACGTTGGACTCGCGTGCCCGGAAGTCGCCGCCCTTGACTGTGTCGTAGAACAGGCGATGCACGCTGTCGCCGTCGCCCTGATAATTCTTGGCGGCGTTAATGCCACCCTGCGCAGCGATTGAATGCGCTCGCCGCGGTGAGTCATGGAACGTAAACGCCTCGACCTCGTAGCCCAGTTCGCCAAGCGTGGCCGCAGCTGAGGCGCCAGCCAATCCGGTTCCGACAACGATGATTTTGAACTTGCGCTTATTGGCCGGGTTCACCAACTTCTCGTTGGCGATGAAGTTCTGCCACTTGTCGGCCAATGGCCCCTCGGGAATCTTCGAATCGAGTACGAAACTCACTCTCCGGTCTCTCCTTCTTCTTGTTCAACACAACATGTGATCGCATCGGGATCGAAATCGATCACACCGGACAGCACTGCAATGGGGAATGAAACATTGCCCACGACAATGATCGTGGCGATACCGGCGGCAAGGCCCTGACGCCACTTGTTGAAGCGTGGACTGTTGATCCCCAGCGACTGGAACAGCGACCAGGTGCCATGAAAGAGGTGAATACCCAGCGCGATATTGGCCACGATGTACAGCGCGGCAACGGGTATTCGCGACAGCGAAGCATCGACATTGCGGTAGACCGCTCCACGCACGAAGTCGGGGTTGACCCAACCCCAAGTGAGGTCGGCCAAGTGCCAGGCAAGGAACAGCACGACGATGATGCCAGTCCAACGCATGGTGCGGCTCGCAAAGTTGGCAACTTCGTAGTCGCGCGCTGTTTGGTACTTGACAGGGCGCGCCTTGCGATTGAGCCGGGTCAGGGTCGCCGCGGCATGAATATGAATCAGCACGGCGGCGATCAGGCCAAGGCGGAGTCCCCACAGCACGTAGGTGCGCGGCATGATCGGCACCAGCAGTTCGCGCAAGAACTCGCCGTAGACATCAATGTCGTACTCGCGCTCGTTGCCTTCGGTGACTACCCCGATGTACATCTTGAGGTTCCCGATCATGTGACTGATCACGAACCCGATACCCATGATGCCGGTAATCGCCATTGCGTACTTTTTGCCAACAGCGGTCGAGTAGAAGTCAACCAAAAATGGCTTCCTCTTCGGCGACCCAGTGACTGCGGTGCCCGATACCGGGCCGCGGTTCAGCGTTTGTGCCATTTACCAGACGTTACCTGCCAGCACGTCCCAACTGCCGAATCCTCACTCTGAAGACCAAATTCCAGCACAACGAGCACATCTTCCAAACAGTGGAAACCGCTCAGTTGGGATCTAACCTGGCTCGCCGACCATTATGGTCCGGTCCCCTCGAACCAATCCGGGGGGAATTCGTTGTCGTTCCGCTCGCAGGAGGCCCTTAGCCCGTGGAAGCCATTCCATATCTCGCCGCAGTATCAGCACTCGCCGCCCTCGGCGTGGCGTACTACTTCTATAAGTCCGTTGCGGCTGCGTCGCCAGGCGACGAACGCATGGTCTTCTTGATGACCGAAATCCAAAACGGCGCCAAGGCATTCCTGAAAAAGGAATACACCTGGGTTTCGTTCTTCGTCGTCGCAATGATGGCATTGCTCGCGATTGTCATTACACCGCTCGCTTCAGTCAGTTACGTGCTTGGCGCTGTGCTCTCTGCAACCGCT
This sequence comes from Ilumatobacteraceae bacterium, assembly GCA_019090765.1. Classification (GTDB taxonomy): domain Bacteria; phylum Actinomycetota; class Acidimicrobiia; order Acidimicrobiales; family Ilumatobacteraceae; genus Sva-07. The sequence goes on along the minus strand of JAHRVJ010000107.1, from coordinate 187 downwards.
GGCTACGTCGGCATGACAGTGGCCACGATGGCCAATGCCCGCACCACCGAGGCCGCCAAAGACGGCCCAGGCAAGGCACTGCCAGTTGCCTTCCGTGGTGGCGCCGTGATGGGGTTCTCCGTTGCTGGGCTCGCGCTGGCCGGCCTGATGTTTACGTACTTGCTCTTTGTTGAGTGGCTCGAAGTCG
>JAHRVJ010000106.1 GCA_019090765.1 Ilumatobacteraceae bacterium | reverse complement strand
GCTGAAGGAATGTCGCCCCCTGTGTTTGGCCATGGTCAGATAGCACCACTATGTGATACGGGCGCGGGGCTTCGGTGATGGCGCGTTCGAGTCGGGCCAGCTGTCGGTCCAGCCGATCGAGAGTGTCGAGTGCGGTGGGCGCGGCGATGCCCGAGTGGTGAGCTACCTCGTCGTAACCAACAAAGTCGGCGTAGGCGGATGGGACTCCGCGGTAGATGTCGCTCATCAGTGTGTAGATCGTGAGATCTCGGAGAATGGTGGTGGTCGCTGCCCTGAGTAGTGGATAGATTCCGCCGCGTTTGAGGCGTGGCTCGATTTTGCGGTGCTTAGTTCGCCTCGCATCAGCGATCTCGCGGGCAATGTCGGCGAATGTCAGTGCCAACAGTCGGGTCACCGCGTATGGATCCGACAGGAAATAGTTCGCGGTGTGTTTGCTAGCTCGGCTGCGGTCGGTGACCGTGCTGAAAGTGAGCACCGAGTCGGTGCTGTCACCGGAAAACACATTTGAGCGCGATACGCCACCGTCGGCCAGCAGGCCGTGACCATCGGACTGTCGCTGCTCGATCACGGCGGCATCACGCGGCCGATTCGACGTGAGTACCGATCCGGTTTCCTTGTCGTACCATCGGAACGCCGGCATGTTGGCGTTGTTGCCATGGAGGATGCCGGCCTGGCTAGCGCCCGTTTGGGAAGACAGATCACACTCCCAGCGAACAATCTGATGGCTGCCGGATTTGACCCAACGGGCGAGAGTGGGTACTCGGCCAGCCGTGATCGCCTGCTGGAGAATTGGCTCGGCAAGACCGTCGATTTGGAGGAAGAGCACGCCGGGCACCGAGGTCGGCTCCGGAGGCTCGAGCCGGTGGACCATTCGTCTGACTGTTTGGCGCTGCCACACGGCGTCATCATCTAATGAGAGGAGAGCACTGATAATGATCGAGACGGTGGTGATGAAGAGAGACGCGATGATCGCCGCTCCAAGGCTGTCGACGGTGAACCCGTCATATAGCTCCGATACCAGCATCAGCAGCAGGCCGTTAGCGATCAGCCCGAGCAAGCCCGCAGTCCAGAGAATTAGGCGGGAGAAGTAGCGGGCGATCAGCGGCCAGATGATCGCGTTGAGAACTGAAAGGATGGCCGACGCAATGAACGCGCTGCCTAGATCGCGCATCCACATGTCCGGCATGATCCACGTGATCAGCGCGATTCCGCAGGCGTTCAGGAGGAACTGGACTAGGTAGTCCCTTAGCGGGACCCGCTTCGCCACCGCTGCCTGGATCTCCACCCGCGCAGGTTACCCGTACCCCAAATCCTTGTCACGGGGTGCCCTTAATCGAAGCTCGGCTAATCGAGGTTGGGCCAGCGGCGCTGCTGGCGCCGACGCAGGCCAGCGTGGCCGAGCTTGCGTCGCTCGGCAAGCGCCCAGTCTCTCCGCCAACCATTGAATTCTGGGCCGTTGAGCGAGGGGCTGTCGCCTGCTGCCGCCCGTTGGCGGGCCGACCAAAAATCGGTAATCGACTCGTCGCCCAGAATTGTCACGGCCGCTTCGATGCGCGCGTTGAACTTTCGCGTCGACTCTCCATCGTCGGCGCGCATCGGTGCGCCGAAGGCCACCGTGGTTCGGCCGGGCTTGGGGCGTTTCATCCCTTTACCGAAGATCGCTCCAGTGCCGTCGATGAACACGGGGATCACCGGAGCGCCCGTTTTGTTCGACATGTAGGCGGCACCGCCCTTGAAGTCTTGTCCCCAGCCGTCGGGGGACCGTCCACCTTCGGGGTAGATAATGAGGCTGTACCCATCCTTGACGAGGTCGCTGATTGCGTCGGATGACTTGCGCCCGGTGACTTCACGATCGATCGGAATCGCGTTCAACGACAACGCTGACAAAGCGGCTTTCCACTTCTTGTCGAAGAAGTAGTCGGCTGCCGCGGCGACTACGAGATTGTGGCGCCATGTGGCTGGAACCGAGCGAATCACCAACCCCGTATCAAGGTGGCTGTGGTGGGTGGGCGCGAAGATCACCGGCGGTGGGTCCTCGAGCGCCATCAGATCAGCGAGCCGATCGGTACCGACGATCTCGGGGTCGGTGAGCAGGCGGGCGGCCAACCGCATCGGCCCCTCAGTTATTGCCCCGCGGACGGTTGAAGCCAGCGGACGGCGAGCCCAATTGGTGTCGTAGTGGGCGCCGAGACCTGACACTTCGGCTGGCACACTGACTCCGCGGGGGACCGTGGGAGCGCGATACGGGAACCCAAAGTTGCGGAGGGGAGTGGCAACTCGCGTAACGGCCGACTCGACTATTCCGGTTGCCTTCTGAGCTCTACGCAGGTTCTTGTTCATTACTCGACCGGTTCGCTACTTGACGTCGGCAATCATCAGCGGCGGAGTCTTCAGGTGGGTGATCGTCGGCTGGCGCCCAACGACATCGGACGCAATCTCGAATGCATCGTTCATCGTCGAGGCCGGCGTGAAGCCGAGCTTGCGCACCGTTGGGGCATCGCCGCCAACGATGATCACCTTGCCAACATGCTTCATTCCGTGGCTGCCCCAATACCACATGTAAAACGGGTGGACGCCGTGGTATGCGTGAGTTGTGCGGTACAGGTGGCGGTACCAATCGTCCTCGGCGTACTGCTTCTCCCACTTCTGTGACATGACGTGAGGGTCGGTGGTGTCTGCCAGCACCTCTTCGAAGAAGTCGATGTAGCTCGGGTGGTGAACCGGATGAAATTCGTTCGGCGTGGGGTGCGTGAGGATGACTACGCCACCCTCACGAACGAGTGGCTTGCCCCGATACATGTTGAAGAAGTAGCCGAGCCCAGTACACATCACGAGGATCGGGTTCATGATCGAATGGACGTTGTAGGCGCAGATGTAGGGGATTCCCATCGTGAGAATGTCGGTCTGTCCCTCAACTTCGACCAGCTGCTGGTCGTAGACGTTTTCGGTGGTGATCTTGTGAACCGCCTCGACTTCACCAGCTTGGACACTGGTCATCTGGTGTGGCGCCTCGATGCCTTGGAAGATCTTCCGGGCTAGCCGAGGTGGCGTCTTCGCCAACGACTTGGCGGCGCCGAGATAGAGCGCCCGGTCCTTGGCGTTCCATTCCCATTCCCGCTTCGAGAGGTACCCGAACGGCTTGGGGAACGTGTCGGTGTTCAGCGTGGTTTCAATCTGGAACACGGTGGGACCGTGTTCGCGCATGATCTCACCCATCCGCCAATTGCTCTTGTGCAACTCGGACTTGTGCTGATCCATGAAGGAGTGCGAAGCCTCCATCGTGGTCGGGTTGTGGTTGTGGCGCAGCGATCGATAGGACGCCAGCCCCGTAGCGGTTGATTTCCAACCACCGTCCATGGCCACAAGGTTGATGTTGACGTACACCAGGAGGTCTGATTCGGCGGCACGTTTGTTGATCTCGACTTCTTCGCCTTCGGGGGTGGAGCCGAGCAGCGTGAGGTTGTCGGGGTCTTCGGCGTCGTGCTGGTAAAGGGTGCCACGCGGTTCGAACGCGTCGTAAACTCGATCGCCAAGCGCATGGCGCAGTTCAAACTCGTGCATCCGTCGATGGAGAGCAAGGGCCGCGATGATGTGGACGTCGTCGACTCCCGCGTCGGCAGCCATCGTCAGGACTTGTTCGATGATGCGCTGTCGCAGATCGGGCCGCTGCATTTTTGGTAGCGGCAAGCTCACGTCGTCGAACGCGATTGTCAGCTTCATCCCCGGGAACAGCAGCGTCGGCAGCGGATCCATTTCGATCGGGTTCAGGAGAGCGTCCTGGATGGCCCCATCGATGTCGTCGACGGCATCAAGTGGCTCGGGAGCGTAAATTACGCGGCTACGATCGGCTGGGAGCTTTTCTAGGCGGAATCCTTCGCCATGCCAAAAGAGTGTTGGCGGCGTCGAACGATCGACGTTGAGTACAAATCCGGGGCGAGGCATCAGGTATCTCCAGAGCGCATGTCGAAAGCGATTTTGACGGCACCACGGCGGCCGGCCCCCGCTGCATGAGCGATGGCGTCCACGTGGTCGGTTAGGTCGTAGGTGGCCGAGAGCAGGCGCTCCGCGGTGAGGGCATTGACGGTTTCGATTGCCAGAGCGAAAGTTGAGCAAGTGCGGCCGTCGGGCAGCGTTTCGGTGCCGTAGGTGTAGGCGCCTTTGAGTTCGGTCTCGCGATGCCAGAGCCCAGTGAGGTCGAGGTTCACGTCAGCAGGCATTCCGAGCAACACCACTCGTCCGCGTGGGCGGGTGATGCGGATTGCGTCGGCCACTGTTGCGCTGGTGCCCACCGCGTCGATCGTTACGTGGGCGCCTGAAGTGAGATAGTCGCCAATGATGTGGCAGCCAGCTGCTCGCCGGACGGCGCGGGCAAGTTTGTCGGGCCCGACAACGACGTCGGCGCCAAAGGCCTTGGCCAGTGCCTGCTGATGCTGGTAGCGGGCGCCAACGATGATCCGGACGTCTGGCAGATAACGGCGTAGACCCGCCACCGCGGCGAGGCCCATCGTGCCCGCACCAAGCACCGCGACAATTGGCGGGGTCGTAGGATCTTGGCGAGCGGCAAGCGTGGGGGCGGCGAGGAGCGCGGCGTGGATGCCGCCAGCGAAGGGCTCGATTAGCACAGCCCGCTCGTCGGGCATGTCGTCGCTGATGCGGTGAAGCTGCGATTCGTGGGCGACGAACTCGGGTGCCCAGCCGCCGCCGGTTGAACAGCAGAACCCGGTCTGAATACCCGGCTCAAGCGGACCCGTAGCCAGATGGGTGTAGTCGTCGCCATCGCCAGGGGCGGCCCCATCGAATGGCGGGGAGAATCCCCGGGCTTCATGTCCGAGGACTGGTTCGAGCACGACGCGGGTTCCGTCTTCCAGTTCGCCGACGACCTCATGGCCGGGCACGAAAGGGAATGAGACCCAATCTTGGAAGTAGAGCGACGCGTGGCCCTCCACGAGCGAAAGGTCTGATCCGCAGATGCCTGCGAGGCGAGTGCGGACACGCTGCCAACCGGGGCCGGGCAAGTCAGGGGCATCGACAACGGTGTAGTTGAGCGGGCCGATCTTGGCGGCCGCGGCGGGGGAGAGCGGAGAAGCAATTCGGGCGAGGCCGAGACGGGGGATCGAGCGCGAGATCCGGAGGGCTTTCATTGGTTACTCCCACTCCCGACGAACCGCTCGCGGCGTTGCCGCTCTGATAGCAGCGGCCCGATCGGAAGCCGCGGACGCGGCCCGCCGTTGGCCTTACTCCAATGCTCCACGAGCCAACCCCGTTTGCGGGCAATCGCGGCCAAGCGAGTTTCGGGGTTTACCGCAACTGGGAACCCGACGGCTTCGAATAGCGGAAGGTCAGATGTCGAGTCGGCGTAGGCGACGGCTTCCTCGAGTACGAAGCCTTCGGCATCGCAATAGTCGGCGAGGAGTTGAGCCCGGGCCTCGCCGGTGGGCGGTACCGTCGCCATCTCGCCCGAGTAAGTGCCGTCGGGGCGGACTGACATTTCCGAAGCGATGATCTCGTCAAACAGTGGCCGCAACCCCTCGACGGCAAAGCTCAAGGCGCCGGTGATCAAGACGGTGCGGTGGCCGAGCGCGCGGTGTTGCCTTACCCGGCGGATGCCCTCGGGGAACGACTTGGTGATGATCAGCTGGCTGAGCAACTCGTGGGCATCGCGCTCGATTTGTTCGACTGGCGCGCCTTCATAGCGGCGATAGAAGTGACGGAGGAAGTCGGTGCGATCTGCTCGGTCAAGCTTGAGTAGACCCGGCCCCTCGATCAGCGTGCGCAACACGTAACGGATGCGCTCAGGGGTGTCGAGACGCCGGGTGGCGAGCCACGAGTAGCTTTCGACGACGTTCGACGCGATCAGGGTGTTCTCAAGGTCGAAGGCCACGACTTGGCGGCGGGGGTCAAGCACCTGCTTGCGCATACGCGACATTCGGTTGACCGCGGGGGATGCCCCCGGGCTGGTTTTTACGCGCGCATGCTCAACGATTGAAGGCAGGTGGATTTGCGTGATGTAGGTGGTCCAGTCGACCGAGCGAGGGTCGAAGTTGAAGGCCGCTTGATCCGCTTCGTCGAGCCCGTCCCACGTGGCCATCAGGTTGTCGACTTGATAGATGGCCTCGCATTCGGTGTAAAGCCCGTACAGCTCGACGTAGGTGAGGGCCCGGTCGACGTCGCTGCGTTTGGTTTCGAGCTGAGCAGACCATTCCGCTTGCCGACCTCGTAATGGCAGGTTCTGCAGCACCCGCTCACTCTTGCTGAGTACCGATTTGGCTCTCGTCAGTTGCTTCTGGACGCGACCGCGGCCTGGGAAACGCCACTCGGGGACCACGATTGGTTGGCCCTTCGAGTCGTAAATCGGATGCTCGGTAAACCAGCCGCTGACATTGTCGACGAGCGCCCGGTACTTGAGCGGGTTGATGCCTCCAGAAGCCACTTGGGTGATTGCGGGAGCGTCCTCGGGGCCGAGCGCGGCGACAGTAATGATCGCTGCTACGACGATGTCGACCGGGATGACATCGATGGTTCCTTCGGGTACGCCGGGGAACTCGCGTAGCAGCCCGCGGGCATAGGAGAGGATTACCGGCTCGGCCATTCGGAATCCGCGAATCCAGCCGGGTTTCGGTTCAGCCAGGGCCGACTCGATGATTGACGGCCTCACGATCGATACGGGGAGGTCACCCTTTACGTCGGTTAGGGCCTGCTCGCCGAGGGCCTTGGTGAACGCGTAGGCGTCGGGCCAGCCGACGCTTGCGGCGCGGGCTCTGCCTGCATCGACAAGCTGGTCTTTGACCCAGCGTTGGCGAAGTTGCTCGGTCCTGGCTGCAAGAGCGGGGGCACCAGCTGCGCCCAACTCGGTCCGGGCGTTGGAGCGGAAGTGTTGTAGCTGTGATGGTTCGCGACTCGCCGCGTCTGAATCTGAGCGTAGGCGGCGGCTGGCATCGACTTCGTGGCGCCAGTCGAGCCCGATATCGAACGGGCCGTCACTGACGAGTGCCTCGGGGGCATTGCCGCGCCGATTGCCGGCTACGTAGCAGGTGGATACGGCGACGAGGTGAGGCCTAATTCCGAGTTCGTTACAGAGATTGGCGATTCGCGAGGGGCCCAGCAGGTTGATCTCCACCGCCGAATCAAGCGGCGAGTCGAATGACACTGCTGCGGCGGAATGGATGATCACCTGGCATGAGGCAAATGTGGCGGCATCGGCTTCGTTGAGGCCAAGGCCATCGCGGGTGACGTCGCCAGCAACGGTGGTGATGCGCGCCGCCATTGCGTCGTCGAAGTCAGGTCCGTGCTGTTCGCGGAGCCGATCGAAGGCATCGTTCTTGAGGATCTCGCGCTTGGTGCGCCGAGATGCGGGTGTGCGCTTGCCGTCGCGAACGAGCAGTACTAGCTCGCAGTCGGGTACTGAACGTAGTAGCCGTTCAACGAGCGCGGTGCCAACAAAGCCGGTCGCGCCGGTGACGGCGATCCGTTTTCCAGCGAGGGATTCCGAAATCACAGTTGACTGTTCTATCACGTTCGTCTACCAATTGGTAGAGAGATGCTTGTATGCCGACAGCCCACCACCTGCGACTCGTGCTGAGATGACCGATCGCTCAACACGCGAGCGCGTGCTCGATGTTGCCTTAGACCTGTTTGGGTCGCGTGGATTCGACGCTGTGTCGCTCGACGAGATCGCTCGAACGGTCGGCGTTCGCAAACAGACGGTGCT